>NZ_DASWOM010000051.1:0-7537 GCF_036398755.1 Acerihabitans sp.
ACTTCCCCGCGCCCGGCAGGTCGCGCGTCGCTGCGCGATGCCTTCCGGCGCCCATGCCCCCGTGATGCACCGGCCCGGTTAGCGCTCCCGGCGCAACCGGGCCTTTCGCCGCTCCCGGCGGCTCATGCCGGGGTCACAGGCGCCGTCAGCGCGCTCTATGCCGGGTCCTATGTCGCTGTTCACCCTGTATTTTATGCAGCGTTAGCAACGCTGCTGCTTGAGGTAAGCGCTGGCATCAAGATGGGGTTAAACATTATGGAATGCGGCTGGCACAGCGGAATGGAGCGGTGAAAAGGGACTGCCGCCGGGATAGGTTAAACCGCCGTAGGATGCGACTGGCACAGCGGAATGGAGCGGTGAAAAGGGACTGCCGCCGGGACAGGTTAAACCGCCGTAGGATGCGGCTGGCACAGTTAAACGTATGTCATATTGCCGTGCGGAGTCAGCCCTGGAATGATGAAGCCATACTACCATGCAGTAAGGCGTAAACATGCGGCAATAGCAAGGGCAGCGAACATTCAGCACTCAGCTTTCAGCCTCCAGATTAATACTGATATTGTCCCCGGTAAGTGCATACCGCGAATAACCTGAAAAATTATTTTTGCCCACAGACGATGGTGTTGACGTTGTCCGGCATAGAGTGCGCCGACAGCGCGCAGCACGGCTGGATGAGCCGCCGGGAGCGGCGAAAGCCCGGCTTGCGCCTGGAGCGCATGCCGGGCGGTCCAAAAGCCGGGATGAAGCGCTGCCGGGGACCGCGCAGCGGCGCACGATCTGCCGGGAGCCCGGGGTCCCGGGGCGGGGGCGACTGCCCGCCCCGGGTCGATTGCCCGCACGGAGCGGCATAAAAACCCGGCACGCTTGGCAAGCGAAACCTTCTCCCATACCCAATAACCGCGACCGCCCAGCCAGACCCATCTCCCATACCCAATAACCCCCACCGCCCACCCAAACCCTCCGCCGCGGCAACATAAACTCCGCCGCAAACAAATCCTGGCCGAGGGGGCATCAAGAAAAATACACGCCGTTTAAACGGCGTTTTTTATCGTTCAGCTTAGCGCGCCGCCGCTGATCTGCAGGTCATGCTCCGTTTGCAGCGCGGTGCGGATGGCGACGTCCAATCCCGCCGCGATGGCGTCCACCGCCATGCTGGGTGCATTGCCCAAGGCCGCCGCCTGCTGCGGCAGGTACGGCGTGTGGATAAACCCCCCTTTGGCGCCATAGCCCAGTTGGGCCAGGCGGTGCAACAGGCTGTACATAATATGGTTGCATACGAAAGTGCCGGCGGTTTGCGATATCTCCGCCGGGATACCCGCGTCACGCATGGCCTGGACCATGGCCTTGATGGGCACGGTGGCGAAATAGGCCGCCGGTCCGCCGGCGGCGATCGGCGTATCGATCGGTTGCCGGCCAAGGTTATCGGCTATGCGCGCGTCGTCGATATTGATCGCCACGCGTTCAACCGACAGGCGCGCCCTGCCGCCCGCCTGGCCTACCGCCAGGACAAGCGCCGGGCGGTGCTCATCAATTAACTGGTTCAACGCCTGGGTCGATTCACTGAAGGCACAGGGCAATTGACAGGCAATAACCTGCGCATCGCCGATACGCCGTTGCCGAAATTGTTTTACCGCTTCCCACGAGGGATTGATTATCTCTCCGTCAAAGGGTTCAATTCCTGTCAGCAATACTGTTTTCATGCTCCGCTCCCATCGCGCTGGCGGCAATGCCGCGCGCCGCAATTTTTCATAAAATGCCTATGCTTATCCTTTTTAACATGTCGTTATTTTCACGTCACTTTTTTCAGGCCATGGCGCTTAGGCCGTTACATCATAAAATAGAGCAGGAAGATATTGACCACCAGCAGCGTCAATCCGGTGGGGATTTGCGCTTTAATTACCGCATAGCGATCGGGCAATTCCAGCAGCGCCGCCGGCACCAGATTGAAATTGGCCGCCATGGGCGTCATCAAAGACCCGCAGTAGCCGGAAAACATGCCTACCGCCGCCATAACGGCCGGGTTGCCGCCGTGCTCATGCACCAGGATTGGAATACCGATGCCGGCGACGATGATGGGAAACGCGGCGAAGGCATTGCCCATGATCATGGTCAACACCGCCATTCCCACCGCAAACACCGCCACGGCGATAAAACGATTATTCACCGCCAGGTAGGTTTCCGTCAGATGGGAAACCGCGCCGCCGACGCCGGCGCTGGTGAACAATAGCCCGAGGGTGGCGAGGATCTGCGGCAGGATAAAGGCCCAGCCGATCGAGTCGAGCAGGCGCCTGGCTTCCTGTACCGACTGGAGCGGTCGGTCGCGGGTGTATCTCAGGGCGAGCAGCAGGCCGATGATACAGCCAAAGGTCATGGAAAACAGCGTCACCAGGGTGGCATTATTACCGGCGCCGAAAAGCCCATGCTGTAGCGCCGGCAGGTTATTGAACAGCAGTACGCCCGCCACCGTCACCACCGGAATGGCCAGCGCCGGGATAAACAGGCGATTGCCCAGGCGGCGGGCGCTCTGTTCGCGTTCGCCCGCGCTGCGTTGATGATAGCCGCCGAGCCGCACGCCGCCGAAACCGGCTATCAACGCCATCAGAATCACCAGGCCGCCGATGCCGATATGCAACGCGCGCTGCGCATCGGCGCCAGGTCCCAGGAGCCGCGCCGTCAGCGCGTAGCACCAATCGCCCACCAGGAACACCAGCCCGTAAAGCCCCCAGAACGCGCCGGTCAGCCAGCGCCGGGGATTGGCCCTGTCGCGCAGCGACATCGCCGATACAATCAGCAGCACCACGCCCGCCAGCCAGTAAAGATAGGTTTGTTGAAAGATCATTTTGCGCTCCCCACGGTGCGCAAGGCGGTCTGGTTCAGCGCCGTTAGCTGCGCCGCCAGCCGTTGGTCCAGGCGCCTGAGGCGAAACGCATGGATCAGGAACGCGAAAATGGCGGTGGGAATGCCATACAGCGCGATATGCAACGGTTCGGTCTGGATACCGGCCGATTCCAGCATAAAGTTGTGCATAAAAATGATGGCGCCGAAGGCGACAAAAATGTCCTCGCCAAAAAATAAACCGACGTTATCAGTGGCGGCCGCCATGGCGCGCAGACGGTAGCGCACCTCCTGCGGCAAATCGCCATAGCGGTTTTCGCAGGCCCCCTCGGTCATCGGCGCCAGCAGCGGGCGCACCATTTGCGGATGACCGCCCAGGCTGGTCAGGCCCATGGCCGCCGTCAGTTCGCGCGCCAGTAAATACACGATCAGCAGCCGCCCGGCGGTGGCGCTCTTGATTTTGGCAATCCAATGCTGCGCGTGCTCCTTTAAACCGTGACGCTCCAGCAAACCGATAACCACCAGGGGTATCAATAATATAAACGCCAGATTGCGGGTGGCTAAAAATCCCGAACCGAGTTTTTCCAGAATGACGGTTATGGGCATATGCGCCGCAAGGCCGGTGACGACGCCGGCGATAATCACCACCAGCACGGCGTTGATACGCAGTAAAAACCCGATGATAATCGCCAGGATACCCAATAAAGGCCAAAGATTTACCGCCTGTTGCATGATGCACTCCTCGAAAATAGATACCTGTATCAGAGGGCGCAAAAGGCCCATAGGCTTCAGATTACCAAGAAATCAGCGGCGCGGGAGATAGGGAATACCTATACAAGACTACAGGGAAATAAGGCGTGGGCGCGGCGGCCGCGCCGCGCCGGGGGAGTAAACGTGGCTCAGGCGGCGGCGATGGGAATGCCCTGGGCGAGGAAGCAGGCGTGTATGCGCCGGGCGAACGCCAAGGCATGGACGCCGTCGCCATGCAGGCAGACGGTATCCGCCCGCACCGTTATCCACTCCCCCGCGGGCGTGCGGATCCGCCCCCGGCGCACCATCTCCAGCGTGCGCGCCAGGGCCTGATCCTCGTCGGTAATCAGCGCGTCCGGCTGCGAGCGCGGCACCAGGCTGCCGTCCAGGCGGTAATTGCGATCGGCGAAGACTTCGTGCCGGACGGCAAGCCCCAGCCGTTCGCCGGCGTTGGTCAGTTCGCTGCCCGCCAGGCCCACCAGGCGCAGGGCCGGATCGACATCCTTGACCGCGCGGGCTATCGCCTGCGCCAGCGCCGGATCGCGAGCGGCCTGGTTGTAGAGCATGCCATGCGGCTTGACATGCACCATCCGGCCGCCCTGGGCGCGGGTGATGGCCGCCAGGGCGCCCAATTGATAGACCACCTGGGCATAAACGGTTTCCGGCGGCAGCGCCATCGCGCTGCGGCCGAAGTTTTCCCGATCCGCGTAGCCTGGATGGGCGCCGATGGCGACACCGTAACGCAGCGCCCACGTCACCGCCTGGCGCATCATATCCGCGTCGCCGGCATGAAACCCACAGGCGATATTGGCCGAACTGACCAATTGCAGCAGCGCTTCATCGTGGGCGCCGCCTTCGCCTAAATCCGCGTTGAGATCCATCAGTTCACCTTTCCGCGCGTTCTGGCCCGTGGCTTTGTCGGCAACACCGGCTGGCGGGCTAGCTCCAGCTGCCAGGCGATTTGCTCCAGATAGCGCTGCTGTTCGAGCCAGGCGCCATGGGCTTCTTCCAGCGTGCACTGGATAAAATGGATAGGCTCGCCCAGGCGGATCTGCGCCAGATGGAACAGATCGGCGGCAATCACGCAGGCGATACGCGGATAGCCGCCGGTGGTCTGGGCATCGGCCATCAGGACGATAGGCTGGCCGCCATGGGGCACCTGAACCACCCCCGGCAGTAAACCATGTGAAAACAGCTCGCGCTCGGTAGTGCGCGTCAGCGTCCGGCCCTGCAGCCGATACCCCATGCGATTGCTTTGGGGGCTGAGCTGCCAGCTCGAGCGCCAGAAGGCCTCCTGGGAATCGGCGCTGAACTCGCGGTATTCGGGACCGGGCAACGCGCGCACGCGGTTGCCGAACAGCAGTTGCCTGATGCCCATTTGCCGGGTTGGCAGGAACCGTGGTTTGCCGGCGGCCAGCAAATCGCCGTCGCGGATCATCCGGCCCTGGTGACCACCGAACTCCGCCTTCAGGTCGGTACTGCGCGAGTTAAGCACCATCGGTACGTCAAATCCGCCGGAAACCGCCAGGTAGCTGCGCATGCCATGTTTGGGGGTGCCCAGTTTCAAGCTCTGGCCGGGCCGCACCTGAAAACGCCAGCCGGTCCAAAGCGGTTTGCCGTCCAACTGGGCATGGCAATCCGCGCCGGTCAGGGCCAGCCAGCCGGCGGCGGTAACCTCGGCGCTGAACTGGCCGAGGGTGATTTCCAGTACGGCGGCGTCCGCGCCGTTGCCCACCAACAGGTTGGCCATTTTCATGGCCGGCAAATCCAGCACCCCGCCCTGGCTGATGCCGAGGTTACGATAGCCGTTGCGCCCGCCGTCCTGGACGGCGGTCATCATGCCGGCATGGATAACCTTTAGCATACGCCCTCCTTTTGCGGCACGAAACGCACGTTATCCCCGGGCAGCAACAGCGTCGGCGGCGTGCCCCGGGGATCAAACAGCTGAAGCGGCGTGCGGCCGATTATCTGCCAGCCGCCGGGAGTGGCGAGCGGGTAGACGCCGGTCTGTTTACCGCCGATGCCCACTGAACCCGCCGGCACCGAGAGCCGCGGCTCGTCGCGGCGCGGTACGGCCAGGATCTCCGGCAGTCCGCCCAGATAGGGAAAACCCGGCTGGAAGCCGAGGAAATAGACAATATAGGGCGCGCCCGCGTGGCGCTCCACCACCTGGCGCGGCGACAGGCCGGTATGCTCCGCCACCCAGGCCAAATCCGGACCGCCGTCGCCGCCGTAGATCACCGGAATATCGATCTCGCGCGCCTCGGGCGTGATGGCATCGCTCTCTTCCCACCACATTTGCAAACGTTCGATGGCATCCAGCGCCGACTGCTGGGGATTGGTCAACAACACGGTCAGGTTATTCATGCCGGGGATCGCTTCGCGCACCTCGTCATGGTTCACCAGACGGGCGGCAAGGCCCCAGATACGCCGCTGGCTTGCCAGGGTAACCGGGGGTTCCAGCTCAAGCACCACGGCGCTTTCGCCTAATAAATAACATCTAGCCCGCTGCAACCGGACCTCCTGATGACCTGTTTCGGCGCCGGCTGGGCTTTCATGAGATTATTTTCAAGAAAATTATAAGCCGGTTAACCAATGGTTTATTTGCAGGTACTGTAATGCGTTTCCGGGCAAAATGTAATAGCCGCCGGTCAAGCTGGATTGGCAATGTCGATAAAAGTCACGTCAAAACCATGCGTTTGCGCCAGCCAGTCGCCCAGGGCTTGAATACCGCCCCGCTCGGTGGCGTGATGGCCGGCGGCAAAAAAATGCAGCCCCGTTTCCCGTGCGATATGGATGGTTTGCTCCGACACTTCACCGGTAATAAACGCATCCATCCCCGCGCGCGCCGCCTGCTCGATAAACCCCTGGCCGCCGCCGGTGCACCAGGCCAGGCGTGAAATCAGCGCCGGGGCGTTGTCGCCGCAGTGCAATACCTCCCGCCCGAGGCGCATTTCCAACCGGCGACGCAGCTCTTGCGCGCTGACGGCGGGGTCAAACTCGCCCCACGGCACCAGCGGTTCCAGCCGTCCCTTGACGTTTATATCCAGCAGGGCGGCCAGCCGGGCATTGTTGCCCAGCTCGGGATGGGCGTCCAGGGGCAGATGCCAGGCGAAAAGATTGATATCGTGCGCCAGCAGGGTCTTCAGGCGCCGCTGCTTCATGCCGGTAACGACCGGCGACTCGTTTTTCCAGAAATAACCGTGGTGCACCAGGACGGCATCGGCATTATGGGCCACCGCCGCATCCAGCAGCGCCTGGCAGGCGGTAACGCCGGTGACGATGCGCTTTACCTCGGCGCGCCCCTCTACCTGCAGGCCGTTGGGCGCATAGTCCTGGAATGAGTCGACGTCGAGCTGCTGATGGATAAGTTGTTCCAGTTCAATATTACGCATGCCGTTAATCCCCTTTATCGCGTGAACCCCGCCGGTTAACCCTTTCCGGAAGCGAGCCCCCGGTCTTTGGCGGCTTGATACGCCGCCAGGGTTGTTTTGCGTGCGCCGCCATGATCAACTATCGGCCGGGGATAATCCAGTCCGGCGTGGCCGGCGCCGGGCCAGCGATGGGGCTCATGCACATGACTGTCCGGCACCGCCGCCAGCTCAGGCAGCCAACGGCGGATAAAGACCCCCTGTTCATCGAAGCGACGTCCCTGGGTGGTGGGATTAAAGATGCGAAAATAAGGCGCCGCGTCGGTACCGGTGGACGCCGCCCATTGCCAGCCGCCGTTATTGGCGGCAAGGTCGCCGTCAATCAGCCGGGAGATGAAATAACGCTCGCCTTCGCGCCAGTCGATGAGCAAATCTTTAACCAGGAAGCTGGCGGTGATCATGCGCAGCCGGTTGTGCATCCACCCGGTTTGGTTCATCTGGCGCATGGCGGCGTCGACAATGGGATAGCCGGTCTTACCCTGCTGCCAGGCGGCAAGCAGGGTTTCATCGTGGCGCCACGCCAC
>NZ_DASWOM010000052.1:0-9166 GCF_036398755.1 Acerihabitans sp.
AATCACCAGCATCACGTCCACCGGCGGTTTACCGGGTTCGAGATGGAAGACGAACACCAGGATAACCAGGCCGATGCCGCCCAGAAGGCCTAAGGCGATACCGCCCTTTTTTGCTCCGTATAACAGACAGGCCAGAATAACGGCCAGTTGAATAAAAAATGCCATAATGACTTTTCCCTTGTTATAAAACTTCATTCAAATTCGCTGCTTAACAAATAACTCTGTTTAAAACCTTATTGATTGTGCTGAATCACATACCGACGGTTTTTTTAGTTAATAATATAATTTAAAATATTTATGTTATGGCCTGTCTTCTTCAGGCAAATAATATTGTTGTTTATATGTTATGAATCATGATGTGAAATAAATAATTTGGTTTAAGTCTGGTAATTAGTATTATATATAGCGGAAGGCACCGCCGCCGCCAATGGATGGCGCGGCGGCGGCGGTTATTGATAGCACTGGCGCAGCGCCGCCAGTTTTTCCGGCAATAAGCGGTAAAAATAGACCGGCCGGCCCATGGAACCGTAAAAGATGGATGTGGTGAGAATATCCGATTCAGACAGATATATCAGGTATTTGCGGCAGGATACCTTGGAGATGGTAATGGCGTTGGCCAGCATCTCGGTGGAAAACTCCCGATCCTTGCTTTGTTCAATCCACTCGCAGATGGTGCGCAGGGTAATGACGGTCAGGCCTTTGGGCAGTTTTTTATGTCCGTGGTCGGCTTCGGCGCTTTTGTGATGGATTAAATGGTCGATATCCGACTGCGCGCAGTTCTCGCGCAGGTCGAGCAAATTGACCTCCTCGCGGTAGCTGACCAGCGCCTGTTCAAAGCGGGCGAACTGGAAAGGTTTAATAAGATAATCCACCACGCCGTATTTAAACGCCTTTTTCACCGTGCCGACGTCCGTTGCCGAGGAAATAATCAATACATCGGTCTGCTCGCTGATTTCACGGATGGTCGGCAACAGGTCCAGCCCGTTGTCCTGCTGCATGTAAATATCCAGCAGCACCAGATCGATTTTATCGCCGGCCGCCATCAGCAGCGCCCGGGCCTGCTGTAGCGTGGAGGCGGTGGCATGGTATTGAAATCCGCTGACCTGGTTCAGGTAGCATTTATTCAATTCGGCCACCATGGCGTCATCGTCAACAATCAAAGTGTTTATCATAGGGTTAACCCGTTTTTATTTGGTAAGGCAACGTGAAGTCGAAGCGGGTGCTCACCCCCGGTTCAGACATAAAGGTCATCCGGCCGCCCAGCCGCTCCAGGCCCTGTCGGGCTAAATACAGGCCGATGCCGCGGCCTGCGCCTTTGGTGGAAACACCGCGCTGGTAAATCGCCTCCCCCAGGGCGGGGTCGATGCCGGGGCCGTCGTCACTCACCCTGCACTGCAGCAGCATATCATCCTGATACAGGAAACTGACGGTGATGGTACCCTTTTCACGGCCGGTCAGGGCATCCATGGCGTTTTCAAGCACATTGCCCAATACGGTGATAAGGCAAGCGGTGGTATCGTTATCGCCGGTATCCGGCAGCCAGCTGTCCTCGGTAATCACCAGGCTGATATCAAGATCGCGGGCGCGGTTAATCTTGCCGAGCAGGAAGCCGGCGATAACCGGCGACTTGACGATGCGGATCAGGGTGCCGATTTCGTTTTGATAATTATTGGCCGTTTTAAGGATATAGGATTCCAGCGCCTGGTAGCTTTTTAAATGCAGCATGCCGAGGATCACATGCAGCTTATTCATAAACTCGTGGGATTGAACCCGCAGGGTATCGGCATAGGCCGACATGCCGTCCAGACGCTCGAGCAGGCGCGCCACCTCGGTTTTATCGCGGAATGTGGCGATGGCGCCGACAATATTATCCTTTACGATAACCGGCACGGTATTGGTTATCAGCACGCTGCCGTTGATATGGCTTTCGCGATCGCGCTGGGGTTTGCCGGTGTGCAGCACATTGCGCAAATAGAGCTGCGCCGGCCAGTGTTTGCTTGCCGCGTCCAGCAGCAGGTTTTCCCAGGGGCCGTGCTGTTTGAACAGTCGTTTCGCCTCGTCGTTGATAAGCGTGATCTGCCCATCGGCATTGACGGCAATCACGCCCTCCTTGACCGATTGCAGCATGGCGTTGCGCTCCTCGAACAGTTGCGCAATCTCATGGGGTTCAAACCCCAGCATAATGCGCTTAAGCGCCTTCACCAGCAGCCAGGTGCCGATACCGCCGACGGCGGCGCCTATCAGGGCGGTCCAGAGCAGGTTCCAGCGGTTGACGTTGATGATGGTCTGCACCGTGTCTAATGAAATGCCAATCGCCACCACGCCTATCTGCCGCTGCGTGGCGTCATAGACAGGCGTATAGATGCGCAGCGCCCGTCCCAGGGTGCCCAGGTTTATCGCCTGGTGTTCCCGCGCCTGGAGCGCCGGGAGGATATCGTCGCCGACATAAAGCTTGCCCAGCAGCTCGGCGTTCGGATGGGAAAAACGTATCCGGTTCATATCCGTAATCACAACAAAAAACAAATCGTTGCGGATCCTGGCGGCTTCGGCTATGCGCTGGATGACGCCAGGCTGGTCCTGGCCGCTTAACCCCCGCACCACCTCGGGATCCAGCGCCAGGGTGCGGGCAATGGCAAAGGCCTTGTCGCGCACGTTATTCTCGGCCAGTTCGCTTATCTGGCTTAGCAACAGCATATGGACCACCACCAACACCGAAATGATCACGCCCGATACCATTAAAATGACGGAGGTGCTCAATGTCAGCGGTGTTTTGCGCCTGTTTCCGGCCATGTTTTCTCCGTATCGGTTAATCCCGCCCGGAATGAAAGGGTAAAACTCGCGTGGGACCCGTATCTTGCTGCGCGTAACATTACGCCGCAAAATGAATTTGATGTTAAGGAATTTGCGGCTATTTGACGCAGGCCTGCTTCACACTCCCGGAAAAAATAGCGGCGGGCGCGCCTGAAACCCGCGTCAGATTTTGCCGGGTAAAAAATAATCGCCGGGATTTGATTATTTTACTTAGTAAAATAACAGATTAGTTATTTAATGGCCGATGTCGTGGAAATATAAGTCGCAGAGGCTCAGCCTAGGGGAAATAAATAAAGCGGGTTGTTAATATCATGCCGCTTAAAAATGTTCCTGGTCACATATTATAAAAATATCAAATGTCATTTGACCGTAAATTGATGAAGATCAATTTAACTTGCTGATATTAATTCGGGGCTGTAATCACACCGCCCGAGTTGAACAGCGTTGCTATGTGAGAGGCCCAGCATCGATATGAATACCAGGATAACCTCCGCGGGGGTTGATCGCCGTACTTTTTTAAAACTGTGCGCCGCCCTGGCGGCCACTATGGGTTTGAGCAGCCGCGCGGCGGGTGAAATGGCCCGCTCGCTAACGCAGCCGTCGCGGCCGCCGGTACTGTGGATTGGCGCCCAGGAATGCACCGGCTGCACCGAATCCCTGCTGCGCGCGACGCATCCGACGCTGGAACATCTGCTGCTCAACGATATTTCGCTGGAATACCATGAGGTGCTTTCCGCCGCCTTCGGCGCCCAGGCCGAGGAAAATAAACAGCGCGCCGTGCAACAATACCGGGGCAAATACCTGCTGGTGGTGGACGGCTCGATACCGCTCAAGGATGGCGGTGTTTACTGCATGGTGGCCGGCAAGCCGATTGTCGAGCATATCCGTGAGTGCGCCGAGGGCGCCGCCGCCATTATCGCCATCGGTTCCTGCGCCGCCTGGGGCGGGGTACCCGCCTCCGGCAGCAATCCCACCGGGGCGGCCAGCCTGCAGGAAGCGCTGCCGGGCAAAACCATCATCAATATCCCGGGTTGTCCGCCCAATCCGCATAATTTCCTGGCGACGGTGGCCCATATCATCACCTGGGGCCGCCCGCCGGCGCTTGACGCCGCCGGGCGGCCCACCTTCGCCTACGGGCGTCTGATTCATGAAAACTGTGAACGGCGGCCGCATTTCGACGCGGGGCGTTTTGCCCGGGAGTTTGGCGACGAAGGGCATCGCCAGGGCTGGTGTCTGTACCACCTGGGCTGTAAAGGACCCGAGACCTACGGCAACTGCCCGACCCTGCAATTTTGCGATGTGGGCGGCGGCATCTGGCCGGTGGGCATCGGCCATCCCTGTTATGGCTGTAATGAACAGGGCATCGGCTTTACCAAGGGAATTTTCCAATTGGCTAATGTGGAAAATCCCACCCCCAGGGTGGAAAAACCCGCAATCCATCAGCCGGAAGGCGCGCCGCGCTCCGCCACCGCCACCGGCCTTATCGGCGGCGTGCTGGGCGTGGTGGCCGGGGTCAGCGTGATGACGGTGCGCGAACTGAGCCGGGCGCGGAACAAGCAGCGGCGGATTGAGGACGATGATTCGTCCCGGGAGGAATGAGCCGTGAACCGACGTCATTTTTTTAAACTGGCCTGCGCCGGGGCGGGGTTGGCGGGTATGCCGGCCGCCGCGCTGGCGCAGGCGCATAATGCTCCGCCCATTCCGGGCGCGCTGGGCATGCTGTACGATTCCACGCTGTGCGTGGGCTGCCAGGCCTGCGTGGCGAAATGCCAGCAGGTCAATCATTCCGCCAAACCGACCGGCGGCACGACCTATGCCGGCGGCGATGCCACCTGGTCCAATAACGACAAGCTTAGCCCCTACACCAACAATATCATCCAGGTATGGACCTCGGGCAGCGGTAAACACAAAGACCGGCTCCAGGACGGCTACGCCTATATTAAAAAGCAGTGCATGCACTGCGTCGACCCCAACTGCGTGTCGGTTTGTCCGGTTTCCGCGCTGAAAAAGCACCCCAAGACCGGCGTGGTGCATTATGATCCCGCTGTTTGCACCGGCTGTCGTTATTGCATGGTGGCCTGTCCGTTCAACGTGCCGAAATACGACTATGACAATCCGCTGGGCCAAATCCACAAATGCGAACTCTGCAACCAGCCGGGCCTGGCCCGGCTGGATAACGGCGGTTTGCCCGGCTGCGTCGAGGCGTGCCCCACCGGGGCGGTGATTTTCGGCACGCGGGAGGAACTGCTGGCCGAAGCCCGCCGTCGTCTGGCGCTGACCCCGGGTGTGGAGTATTGGTATCCCCGCCAGCGGGTATCCGACCAGGATCGCTATGCGCGCGCGCTGCCGCGCTATGAACCGCATATCTATGGCGAGAAGGAGGGCGGCGGCACCCAGGTGCTGGTACTGGCCGGCGTGCCGTTGCAAAACCTCGACCTGCCGCCGCTGGCGGATTTATCCACCGGCGCGCGCTCGGAGCATATCCAGCATTCGCTGTATAAAGGCATGGTACTGCCGCTGGCGGTGTTCGCCGGACTGACGCTGCTGGTGCGGCGCAATACCCGCGACAACCACGACGACGATGATACGCCGGACGAATCCGCCACGCCTGACAACCAGACCCGCGACGGCACAGGCGACCGGCACGTCCGGCCCGGCGACCCTGACCGGGATGGACGCAACGCAAAAGCGGCGGGCGCGACGCCGCCGGGGGAGGACATTCATGACGACGCATAAGGCCGAGCCGCTGGGCGGACGGCTGTTCGCCAGGCCGATTCTGTATCTGGCGCCGCTGGTCATACTCTGCGCCGGACTTATCCTCCGGCGGCTGCTGTTCGGCATCGGTTCGGTGGCCAATCTGAACGGCGGCTATCCCTGGGGACTGTGGATTGCCTTTGACCTGCTGGTGGGCACCGGCCTGGCTTGCGGCGGCTGGGCGCTGGCGTGGGCGGTCTATGTCTTTAACCGCGGCGAGTTCCATCCGCTGATGCGTCCGGCGCTGCTGGCCAGCCTGTTTGGTTATTCGCTGGGCGGGCTGTCCATCACCATTGATGTCGGGCGCTACTGGAACCTGCCGTATTTTTATCTTCCCGGGCATTTCAATACCTCGTCGGTGCTGTTTGAAACGGCGGTGTGCATGACCATCTACATCGCCATCATGGCACTGGAATTCGCCCCGGTGCTGTGTGAAAAGTGGGGATGGGCGGCGCCGCGAAAATGGCTGGGTAAAGCGATGTTCCTGATCCTGTCGCTGGGCGTTCTGTTGCCCACCATGCATCAATCCTCCATGGGATCGCTGATGATTGCCGCCGGCATCAAGGTGCATCCGCTGTGGCAAAGTTATGAAATGCTGCCGCTGTTTTCGCTGCTGACCGCCTTTATCATGGGATTTTCCATGGTGGTGTTCGAAGGATCGCTGGTGCGGGCGGGGCTTGCGGGCCGGGGCGCGGACGAAACGCCGCTGTTCGCGCGCCTGGTGCGGATTATCGCGGTTTTCCTGACGCTGTTTATCCTGCTGCGCTTCGCCGAACTTATCTGGCGCGGCAAAACCGGCTATCTGTGGGCGGGCGATCGGTACGCCGCGCTGTTCTGGACGGAAATCGTCCTGATGCTGGCGCCGTTGCTGATGTTGTGTTGGCAACGCGTTCGCCGGGACGCCCGCGCGCTATTTATCGGCGGGCTGTGCATGCTGTCGGGGGCGGCGCTGTGGCGCCTGGATTATTCCCTTATCGCCTTTGATCCCGGCGGCGGCTACCGCTATTTTCCGGCCGCCGGTGAAATCCTGATTTCGGTGGGATTTATCGCCATCGAGGTCTGCGCTTATATCCTGTTGATTCGCCTGTTGCCGGTACTGCCCGGGCCGGCGACCCGCCATAACGATCGTCCTATTGAGGTAGAGCATGAGCCAACGCATCACCATTGATCCGGTTACCCGTATCGAGGGCCACCTGCGCATTGATTGCGAAATTGAACAGGGGATAGTGGTCAAGGCCTGGTCGTCCGGCACCATGTGGCGCGGTATGGAGGAGATCCTCCAGGGCCGCGATCCGCGCGACGCCTGGATGATTGTCCAGCGTATCTGCGGGGTTTGCACCACGGTGCACGCCATCGCCTCGGTGCGCGCGGTGGAACACGCCCTGGGCATGAGCGTGCCGGTAAACGCACAGTATATCCGCAACCTGATCCTGGCGGCCCACAGCATCCACGACCATATCGTGCATTTTTACCAACTGTCGGCCCTTGACTGGGTGGATATCACCTCCGCCCTCAAGGCGGATCCGGTCAAGGCGGAAACGCTGCTGAAAGGGGTGTCCACCTGGCCGCTGAACAGCGCGGCGGAATTCACCCGGGTGCAGCAGAAAATCAAGGATCTGGTGGCCAGCGGCCAGTTGGGCATCTTCGCCAACGGCTATTGGGGACATCCGGCCATGGCGCTGCCGCCGGAGGTCAATTTGATTGCGGTGGCCCATTATCTACAGGCGCTGGAGTGCCAGCGCGACGCCAACCGAATCGTCGCCATGCTCGGCGGTAAAACGCCGCATATCCAGAATCTGGCGGTCGGCGGCGTCGCCAATGCCATCAACCCGGATATGCCCAGCGTGCTGAACCTGGAACGGCTGATGTACGTCAAAACCTTTATCGATCGTCTGGGCGACTTTATCGAGCAGGTGTATAAAGTCGACTGCGTGACGATTGCCGCGCACTATCCGCAGTGGCTGACCATGGGGCGCGGGGCGCGGCATTACCTGAGCGTGCCGGAGCTGCCGCTGGACGGCAAGGGCGAGACCTTTTGGCTTACGGGCGGTTACCTGGAAGACGGCGACGCCGCCCGTTTCCGCCCCATTGCCGGCCATACCGATCCGTTCCTGATGGACGGTATCCAGGAAAGCGCCAAACATGCCTGGTATCAGGATGATGAGCCGCTGGCCCCCTGGGAAGGCCGCACCCGGCCCCAGTACACCGGCTGGCAGGAGGACGGTAAATATTCCTGGGTAAAATCGCCGATATTTTACGGCCAGACGGTGGAGGTCGGCCCGCTGGCCTGGCTGCTGTGCGGACTGGCGGCGGGGCATGCGGGGGCGAAAACCCATTTTTCGCAGCTTGGCGACGCCTACCGCCAGCTCACCGGCGGGGCGCTGCGCGAAGCCTATTTGCATTCCACCCTGGGAAGGGTTATCGGGCGCACCGTGCACTGCTGCGTGCTGAAAGACTCGCTGAGCGCGATGTGGCAACTGCTGGTGGACAATATTGGCCGGGGCGATTACCAGACCTTTATCAAACCGCAGATTCCGCTGGATAAAGAGTTGCGCGGCGTGGGCTTCGGCGAAATGCCGCGCGGCATGCTGTCGCATTGGGTGGTGATTAAAGACGGCAAGATCGCCAATTACCAGGCGGTGGTGCCCTCCACCTGGAACGCCGGGCCGCGTAACGGCCAGGACGTGCCCGGGCCGTATGAACAATCGCTGGTGGGCACGCCGGTGGCCGACGCCGCCCGGCCGCTGGAGGTGGTCAGGACCATTCATTCCTTTGACCCCTGTATGTCATGTGCCGTGCACCTGGTGGACGCCACCGGACGGGAAGTGAACCGGGTAAAGGTATTGTGATGAGCATTCTGGTGCTGGGAATCGGAAATCTGCTGCTGGGCGATGAAGCGGTGGGCGTGCGCATCGTCGAGGCGCTGGCGCGCCGGTTTACGTTCACGCCCGCCATCGACATCCTGGACGGCGGCACTTCGGGCATGGAGCTGCTGGAGAATATGTCCGGCCGCGATCACCTGATCGTGGCCGACGCGGTGCTGGCCGGCCACTGTCCCGGCGCGGTGGTGGTGCTGCGCGACGATGAGGTGCCGGCGTTCCTGACGCAAAAGCTGTCGCCGCATCAATTGGGGCTGGCCGATGTGCTGATGGCCCTGCGCCTGCTGGACGAGTTCCCCCGCCGCCTGACGCTTGTGGGCGTGGAGCCGCAATCGCTCGGCATGCGCATCGGCCTGACCGATAGCGTGCTGCGGGCGGTGGAGCCGGCGTTGGCACAGGTGATAGCCGCGCTGGAGCAAAGCGGGGTGACGGTAACGGCGCGGGCGCACAAGGATGCGGACCGGGGAACCCTGCATGCATGAGCTGGCCCTGTGCTATGAGGCGCTGGCGCTGATCGGCCAACAGGCCCGTTCGCACGGGGCGAAGCGGGTGACCGGGGTCTGGCTGGAACTGGGCGCGCTGTCGTGCATCGAGGAAAGCGCCCTGCGTTTTTCGTTCGGCGCCGCCTGCCGCGGCACGCTGGCCGAGAACAGCGCGCTGCACCTTGACGTGCGCCCGGCGCCGGCCTGGTGCTGGTCATGCGGCGCCGCCGTCGAGATAAC
>NZ_DASWOM010000053.1:0-20618 GCF_036398755.1 Acerihabitans sp.
GACATGCCCTGACGTAAAAGAACTGCGATCTCCACTCGTAACTCCAATGTCAGCATGGGCAGCTTCTTAAAGCTGCCATTGTTACCCCAGGTGGGTCAGATTTACATTGGTAGGTGGGTCATAATTACATCGGTAGCGACATTTAATGGATGAACAGTTACCCGTCCGCATCCGTACCAGGAGACAAGGATGAAGTCTATTAACGTCGTCATTCACTGGCAGGGCAACGAGCGCCTGGTGGGCCAACTGGACGTGTACGCATCCAGGGGAACGGAACGTTATCAGTTCACCTATACCGCAGACTGGGCCAGGGACGGATTTGCCATTGATCCGGCCTTGGAGTTCATTCCCCGTATCCCGTATCCCGTATCCCGATAATAAACTGTGGGGGGCATTCCAGGATATTTCCCCCGGACAGATGGGGACGGTTGCTCCAGACCAGGGTGCAAAACCGCCATTTGCATTCTATAGGGAATCCTATCGACGTTAATGTATCACATAGCATACATTAATGAACATCACACCGTGATCAGCCCCTGAAAAAACCGGTCCGAGACATTACGTTAACGCCTAACGATGGCCTATCAGCCCCTCACTCATTGCTGAGCCTATTGGCAGCAACGACCTACTGTTATGCCGCCTCGAAAGTTAACACCCCATAAAGGACGCAAGAGCCATAATCGATAACAGGTTACGGATGCTAATCGTATAGTATTTTTATTTGAGCCTCATGAGTCACCCGAATATAAGCCGGTTCCACGGAGTAAACCAAAACACTACGCAACGGCCGCTGACGCTGCGTGCTGCAAATAACATCTGATGAGAAACCTAATGACGACCTTAAATGAAAGACTGGCCTGGCGCTATGCAACCAAGAAGTACGATGCGACGAAAACCGTCCCTGCGGAAAAGCTCGAACGTATTGTTGAAGCTGTGCGGCTGGCGCCGACTTCAAGCGGGCTGCAACCCTTTGAGCTGTTTGTCGTGAGCAATGCGGATGTTCGCGCAAAGATTCGGACCGTAGCGTGGGACCAGGCGCAAATTACCGATTGTTCGCACCTGCTGGTATTTGCCGCCTGGGACGACATCACTCCAGACCGCGTCAATATGATGTTTGACCTCACCAATGACGTCCGGGGTTTCAAAAACGAGGGTTGGGAAAATTATCGCCAGCAGTTGCTGGGTATCGTCGCCGCTCGGGGAAAGGAAGCTAACTATCAGGCCGCCGCGCGGCAAGCATACATCGGCCTGGGCGCTGCCTTGATTGCCGCGGCGTTCGAAGAGGTTGACGCGACGCCGATGGAAGGATTTGATCCGGCGGCGGTGGATGAGATCCTCGGTTTGAAATCGAAGAACCTGCGTAGCGTTGTTATTCTGCCGCTGGGTTATCGGGCGTCCGAAGGTGATTGGCTGGTGAACTTGAAAAAAGTCCGGCGCAGCCGCGATAGCTTCGTCACGGAAATAAAATGAACCGGACATTCCTGAATTTTTGGGCATTGAAGTTCGTCTGCTGTCAGCTCGTGTATAGGCTTTCTCGCTGTGTAATACTGTCGGCGAACATGTATTTGTGCAAGGCGATGACAATAAGACGTTACGTGTACGCCTTATTGAAGTTTTCCTGACAGTCTAATTATTTGCAGGAAAACCAACCCGTCCGCGCCGGCAACGGCGCGGAACCAAACTCAGTTCGCTACCGCAATGCGCTTCATGTCTTTCATATAGCCGCGCAGGGTGGCTCCGATAACCTCAATGGGATGCTGACGGATAGCCTCGTTCACATCACGCAGCTGCGCGTTGTCGACTTCAGCGGCGGCGGCCGGCTTGCCCAGATCCCCCGGCTGCAGGCCGGACATGAATGTCTCTTTCAGCAGTGGAATGGCGGCGTTGGCGAACAGATAGTTGCCGTATTCGGCGGTGTCGGAAATCACCACGTTCATCTCATACAGGCGCTTGCGGGCCACGGTATTGGCGATCAGCGGCAGCTCATGCAGGGATTCGTAATAGGCCGATTCAGCGATAATCCCTGAACGGGTCATGGTTTCGAAAGCCAGCTCGACGCCGGCTTTCGCCATGGCGATCATCAGCACGCCATTATCGAAGTATTCCTGTTCGCTGATTTTGCCTTCATATACCGGGGCGTTTTCAAACGCCGTGGCGCCGGTTTCTTCACGCCAGGTCAGCAGTTTGATGTCGTCATTGGCCCAGTCGGCCATCATGCCGCTGGAGAACGCGCCGCTGATGATGTCGTCCATGTGCTTTTCAAACAGCGGCTTCATCAGGGTTTTCAACTGTTCGGACAACGCAAAGGCACGCAGTTTGGCGCTGTTGGACAGGCGATCCAGCATCAGGGTGATGCCGCCCTGCTTCAAGGCTTCGGTGGTGGTTTCCCAACCGAATTGCACCAGCTTGCCGGCATAAGCGGGATCGGCGCCGTCGGCCACCAGCTTGTCGTAGCACAGCAGTGAACCCACCTGCAGCATGCCGCACAGGATGGTCTGTTCGCCCATCAGGTCCGATTTCACTTCGGCGACAAACGAGGACTCCAGCACCCCGGCGCGATGACCGCCGGTGGCGGCGGCCCAGGCTTTGGCCAAGGCCATGCCTTCGCCCTGGGGATCGTTTTCCGGATGGACGGCAATCAGGGTCGGCACGCCGAAACCGCGTTTGTATTCTTCACGCACTTCGGTGCCCGGACATTTCGGCGCCACCATGATGACGGTGATATCTTTACGGATCTGTTCGCCCACTTCGACGATATTGAAGCCATGGGAATAGCCCAGCGCCGCGCCTTTTTTCATCAGCGGCTGCACCGCTTTCACCACATAGGAGTGCTGTTTGTCCGGCGTCAGGTTCACCACCAGATCCGCCTGGGGAATCAGCTCTTCATAGGTTCCCACTTTAAAGCCGTTTTCCGTGGCTTTACGCCATGAGGGACGTTTCTCGTCGATGGCGGCCTGGCGCAGGGCATAGGAGATATCCAGACCGGAATCACGCATATTCAGGCCTTGATTAAGCCCCTGTGCGCCGCAGCCGACAATCACCACTTTCTTGCCTTTCAGATAACCCGCTTCATCCGCGAATTCATCCCGGCCCATAAAGCGGCATTTACCCAACTGCTCCAGTTGCTGGCGCAGGTTTAAGCTATTGAAATAATTGGCCATCTTGCTACTCCGTATCTATGACATCTATAGGGTATGAGTTCCCGGCAACGGCCCGCCGAATTCAGTTGGCGTTTTCCAACCGGGTGTAGTGATCATGGGCCCGGCGGGAGCGTTGTGCGGGATCGATATGGTGCCCACTATAAAGCATGCATCACGTTGCTGAAATTGATATATTAACAATCTCATGTTGCAGATTGTGCAATGATATCAAGGCGACTCCTTTATGGATCTCAGGGATCTGAAATTATTCCTTCATTTGGCGGAAAGTCGCCATTTCGGCCGCACCGCCAAAGCGACCCATGTTAGTCCGTCCACGCTGTCCCGGCAGATTCAGCGGCTGGAGGAGGACGTAGGCCGCACCCTGTTTTTACGCGATAATCGTACCGTGCAGCTTACCGATGCCGGCGAGCAATTGAAAATCTTCGCCCAGCAAACGCTGCTGCAATATCAACAGTTATCACACCGCCTGGGCCAGCACGGCCCGTCTCTGAGCGGGGAATTACGCCTGTTTTGCTCTGTGACCGCCGCATACAGCCATCTACCGCCAATTCTCGATCGTTTCCGCGCCGAGCATCCGCTGGTAGAGATCAAACTCACCACCGGCGACCCCGCCGATGCGGTGGAAAAAGTACAGTCCAACGATGCGGATCTAGGCATCGCCGGCCATCCGGAGATCCTGCCCGCCAGCATCGATTTCGCTCCCATCGGCCAGATTCCGATGATCCTTATCGCCCCTGCGCTGCCCTGTCCGGTGCGAGCCCAGGCGCTGGCGGAGACCCCTGATTGGTCCAGCACGCCGTTTATTTTACCGGAACACGGTCCGGCGCGCCGCCGCATCGATCACTGGTTTCGCAGCAACCATATCTCAACCCCGCAGATTTATGCCACCGTGGCCGGTCACGAAGCCATTGTTTCCATGGTGGCGCTGGGCTGCGGCATCGCATTGATTCCATCAGTGGTGGTGGACAATAGCCCTGAGCCGGTGCGCAACCGCGTGCAAATTATCGAACACGGCACACCGGTGGCGCCGCTGGAGCTGGGAGTCTGCGTACAAATCAAAAGATTACAGGAACCGCTTATCGATGCGTTCTGGCAGCGCCTGGAACGGTCATTTATATAGAAGGTTTAAGTCACGTTATAAATGTAAACGTATTATCTTCTGCGTTTATAACGGAGACACTTAATGATAAATTTCTGCCCAAACTTATCTTCTGGAACAGTGATCCTATACTATTCCGATTTTGTAGATTTACCCTATATCCTATGGGAAAACTGGAAAAACAGTGCGATACCGGGAATGGGGGAAGAAAGGTCCATCGCGTTACAACGTATGATTGAATGCGAGCGTTATAATAGTAATGAGCTAGACCTCAGCGGCCTTGGTTTGACCAGCCTCCCGCCTGTACTGCCCAAAGCAATCACAGTATTGGATATCCACAATAATCAACTCAGCGAAATAACCCCAGCTTTGGCGCCTACCCTTATTAAGCTTAACGCCAGTAATAATCAGCTTACATTTCTTCCGGATATGAAGTTTCAATTTGAATTACAATCACTCGATGTCAGCTATAATCATCTTGAAGTCCTGACGGGTGATTTACCCCCGGCGCTGAAAATGCTTAATGTCAGCAACAACCTACTGGAAGAAATACCGATACTGCCTTTATTTCTTATCGAATTTTATGCGCACAATAACAATTTGATCCTTTTCCATGGTGAATTGACGCCTACTTTGCGAATTTTGGATCTAAGAGAAAATCCTAGACTGACTCGACTGCCGACAGAACTGCAACAGGGGTTACATAAATTGTTTGTCAGTGGATCTCGCCCTGAATTTAAATCTTACGGGTCACCGTTAGACTTGAAGGAATTTTATGCAGACGACTCTCTGCTGATGTCTATTTTTAGTTCCCGCCGAGATTAAAACCACAGTATTGAAAGAAGGTTGAATCACTCACTCAACTTACGTCTGCTACCTTCGGGCCTGCCGCGCAGGCCCATATCATAGGTCAAAGAAATTGATTCTATTTCTCACGAACCCTGCAGAAAAAACCGAAACGCCGGGTTTTGGCTTTCGTTATGACATTCGTAACCCAGCGCCGACAAGTGCTTGTCAAATTCCGGCTCCCGATCGGACAGTTCAAACCCCGCCATGACCCGGCCGTAATCGGTGCCGTGACTGCGATAGTGAAACAGGGAAATATTCCAGTGGGTGCCGAGGGTTTGCAGGAATTTCAACAGCGCCCCGGGCGATTCCGGGAACTCAAAGCTGTAGAGGCGCTCGCGCAATGGCTTGGAGGGACGGCCCCCTACCATATAGCGCACGTGCAGTTTGGCCATTTCGTCATCGGACAGATCCACCACCTGATAACCGCCGGCGGTAAGTTCGGCCAGGATTTCGTCCCGTTCCGCATGGCCTCGGGTCAGGCGGATACCGACAAAAATACAGGCATTATCCGCATCGGCATAACGGTAGTTGAATTCGGTCACCGCCCTGCCGCCCAAGAGCTGGCAGAACTTCAGGAAGCTGCCCTTTTGTTCCGGAATGGTGACCGCCATCAGGGCTTCCCGTTGCTCTCCCAGTTCGCAGCGCTCCGAGACATACCGCAGCCCGTGAAAATTCACATTGGCGCCTGACAGGATATGCGCCAGCCGCTCGCCGCGGATATTATGCTGCTGGATATACTTCTTCATACCCGCCAGCGCCAGCGCCCCCGCCGGTTCCGCGATGGCGCGGACATCCTCGAAAATATCTTTTACCGCCGCGCAGATGGCATCGCTGTCAACCGTCACCACATCGTCAAGATATGCACGGCATAAACGGAAGGTCTCGTCGCCGATACGCCGTACCGCCACCCCTTCGGCGAAGCCGCCCACCCGGGGCAAATCCACCGGTTCGCCGGCATCCAGCGCCGCCTTAAGGCAGGCGGACTCCTCCGCCTCGACGCCGATGACCTGGATTTGCGGCATCAGGTGCTTAATCAGCACCGCGACGCCGGCGGCCAGACCCCCGCCGCCCACCGGCACAAAAATGCGATCCAGATGGGCATCCTGTTGCAACAGCTCCATGGCCAGCGTGCCCTGCCCGGCGATCACCGCCGGATGGTCGAACGGCGGCACAAAGGTATAATTGAATTCCCGGGAGAGTTCGATGGCTTTAGCTTTGGCTTCGTCAAAATTGGCGCCGTAGAGCAGGGCCTCGCCGCCGAAGCTGCGCACCGCGTCCACTTTGATGTCCGCCGTCGCCACCGGCATGACGATCAGGGACTTGATGCCCAATTTGGTGGCCGATAGCGCCACCCCCTGGGCATGGTTGCCCGCCGAGGCGGTCACCACCCCGTGGGCTTTCTGCTCTTCGGTCAGGCCGGATATCATGGCGTAGGCGCCGCGCAGCTTAAAGCTGTGCACCGGCTGCCGGTCTTCCCGTTTGACCAACACGTTATTGCCAAGACGCGCCGACAGCTTGTCCATGTGCTGCAGCGGCGTGACCTGAGCCACTTCATATACCGGCGAGCGCAGCGTGGCGCGAAGATACTCCGCGGCGCACGGCGCGGCGGGAAGCGGTTGTGAGTCTGCCATGGCTTAGCCTCCCAGCTTGCTTTTATCGCGCACCGCGCCTTTATCGGCGCTTGTGGCGAGCAGGGCATAGGCTCGCAGGGCAAACGACACCTGACGCTCGCGGCCATGGGGGTGCCAGGCGGCATCGCCGCGCGCCAGCTCGGATTCGCGCCGGGCAGCCAGCTCGCTGTCCGCCACGTCCAGGGCGATACTGCGCTCATGGATATTGATGGCGATGATATCACCGTCGTTTACCAGGCCAATCAGCCCGCCGCTGGCGGCTTCAGGTGAAACATGGCCGATGGACAGCCCGGAGGTGCCGCCGGAAAACCGGCCGTCGGTAATCAGCGCGCACTGTTTGCCCAGGCCCATGGATTTCAGATAGGTGGTGGGATACAGCATTTCCTGCATGCCCGGCCCGCCTTTGGGTCCTTCGTAACGGATGACCACCACGTCGCCGGCCACCACTTTACCGCCCAGGATGGCCTCGGAAGCCGCTTCCTGGCTTTCATACACTTTAGCCGGGCCGCTGAAGATCAGGCTGCCCTTATCCACGCCGGCGGTTTTGACGATACAGCCGTCTACGGCGATATTGCCGTACAGCGTCGCCAGCCCGCCGTCCTGGCTATAGGCGAACTCACGCGAGCGAATACAGCCGTCCTGGCGATCGGTATCCAGGGACGGCCAGCGGCAATCCTGGGAGAAAGCCTTGGTGGTGCGGATGCCGGCCGGTCCGGCGGAATACATGCTTCTCACTTCCGCGTCTTCGGTCAGCATCACGTCATATTGCTGCAAGGTTTCCGGCAGTTTCATCCCGAGGATATTGCCCACCTCGCGGTTCAGCAGGCCGGCGCGATCCAATTCGCCCAGGATGCCCCAGACGCCGCCGGCGCGGTGGACGTCTTCCATATGGTATTTCTGCGTGCTCGGCGCCACTTTGCACAAATGCGGCACCCGGCGCGATAACCGGTCGATATCGGCCATGGTGAAATCCACTTCTCCTTCCTGCGCCGCCGCCAGCAGATGCAGAACGGTATTGGTGGAGCCGCCCATGGCGATATCCAGCGTCATGGCGTTTTCAAACGACGCCTTACAGGCAATGCTGCGCGGCAGCGCGCTCTCATCATCCTGTTCATAATAACGCTTGGTCAGCTCGACGATGCGCTTGCCGGCGTTAAGGAACAGCTGGCGCCTGTCGGCATGGGTCGCCAGCAGCGAGCCGTTGCCCGGCTGGGACAGGCCCAGGGCCTCGGTCAGGCAGTTCATGGAGTTGGCGGTAAACATACCGGAACAGGAGCCGCAGGTGGGACAGGCGGAACGTTCTATCTGTTCGCTGTCGGCATCGGAGACGTTGGGATTGGCGCCCTGGATCATGGCGTCGATCAAATCGAGCTTGATGATCTGATCGGACAGCTTGGTCTTGCCGGCCTCCATCGGACCGCCGGAGACAAAGATCACCGGGATATTCAGGCGCAGCGACGCCATCAGCATCCCCGGGGTGATTTTATCGCAGTTGGAGATACAGACCATGGCGTCGGCGCAGTGGGCGTTGACCATATACTCCACCGAGTCGGCAATCAGCTCGCGCGACGGCAGGGAGTACAGCATGCCGCCGTGTCCCATGGCGATACCGTCGTCCACCGCGATGGTATTGAATTCTTTCGCCACGCCGCCGGAGGCTTCAATCTGCTCGGCAACCAGTTTACCCAAGTCGCGCAGGTGCACATGCCCCGGCACAAATTGGGTAAAGGAGTTGACCACGGCGATAATCGGCTTGTCGAAATCATCATCGGTCATGCCGGTGGCGCGCCATAGGGCACGGGCGCCGGCCATGTTGCGGCCGTGGGTGGTGGTAGCGGAACGATACTTTGGCATGCTCAATACTCCAGTTAATCTTTTGGCGGGCGGTTGACCCGCCTGCTGTTAAAAACCACTTATTTTAATTATTGACCGGGTCCAGCCAGCCCCATTTATCTTCGGTCTCGCCGGTGAACAGGCCAAAAAACGCCTGCTGCAGCTGCTTGGTCACCGGACCGCAGCGGCCGATGCCCACCTGGATGCCGTCAACGCTGCGCACCGGGGTGATTTCCGCCGCGGTGCCGGACATAAACACTTCGTCGGCAAGGTACAACGATTCACGCGACAATACCTGTTCGCGCACTTCCAGACCACGATCTTTCGCCAGCTTGATAATGGCGTCGCGGGTAATTCCGGGCAGGGCGGACGAGGTGAACGGCGGCGTAAACAGGATGCCTTCCTTCACTTCAAACAGGTTTTCGCCCGCGCCTTCGGAAACATAGCCGTGAACATCCAGCGCGATGCCTTCCTGATAGCCGTGGCGGCGGGCTTCGCTGCCCACCAGCATGGAGGAGAGATAGTTGCCGCCGGCCTTGGCCGCGGTCGGGATGGTATTGGCCGCCACGCGGTTCCATGACGAGACCATGGCGTCGATGCCCTGATCCAGCGCATCCTCGCCCAGGTAGGCGCCCCAGGGGAACGCGGCGATAATCACATCGGTGGTATAACCGGCCGGCGGGTTAACGCCCATGCCCACGTCGCCGACAAACACCAGCGGACGGATATAGGCGCTGACCAGTTTATTCTTGCGCAGCACCGCGCGGCAGGCGTCCATCAGGTCATCGACGCTGTGGCTTACCGGCATACGGTAAATTTTTGCCGAATCGTGCAGGCGTTGCATATGTTCACGATGGCGGAATACCACCGGGCCTTTATGCGAGTCGTAGCAACGGACACCTTCGAAGACTGACGATCCATAATGCAGCGCATGGGACATGACATGAACCTTGGCCTCCCCCCATGGAACCATCTCGCCGTTGAACCAAATAAAATCAGCTTTCTTCGTCGTCATTTTCTTTTCCTTACTCGTGCCTTAGGCGCGTATTTGTTGTGATGTCAATTGCAGGATCTCGACACAGGCGACATCCATTAGTTTACTTAATTGTGAAGACAGTAAATCGACCGGGCGAAGGCTTGCAACAGTCATTTGAATATTTATACATTCGGGGTTGGCCTGCGGGATCATATTTAACGCGCAAACCCGGAATCCGCGGTGGCGCACCACGCGCAGGACGCGCTCGAGGATTTCCGGGCGGGAACGCGCCTCAATGGAAAGCTGATGTTGCATCATGATAATTTCTCCAGCATGGTTTCATTGCCGGCGCCGGGCGGCACCAGTGGCCAGACATTTTCGTTCTCGTCGATGGAGACATGCAGCAGGTAGGGGCCCTGGTGGGTAAACATGGCCTCAAGGGCGGCATCAATCTGGTCTTTACGGGTAATTCGCTGGCCGGGGATATCAAACGCGCTGGCCAGGATGAGAAAATCGGGGTTATCTGTCAGGGTGGTTTCACTGTAACGTCCGTCAAAAAACAATTGCTGCCACTGTCGGACCATACCTAATCGCTGATTGTCCATCAAGACGATTTTCAGCGGCAGCCGTTTTCGCTTGATGGTGGTCAGCTCCTGAACATTCATCATAAATGAACCGTCGCCGGAAACACAGACCACGGTATCATTCGGACGCGCCACCTGGGCGCCAACCGCCGCCGGCACGCCGAAACCCATGGTGCCCAGGCCGCTGGAGGTGATGAAGTTTTCCGGGCGGCTAAAGCTCATATGCTGGGCGGCCCACATCTGATGCTGGCCAACGTCGGTGGTGACCACGGTATTGTCCGGCGCGCGCCCGGACAGCGCTTTCAACAGCGCCGGCGCATAAATAGCCTCGCCCGGATGATCATAGCGCCAGCGGTATTCCACCTTCAGCGCCTGGGTTTCACGCCGCCAGTCGTCAAGGGACAATTCCTGCGCCAGGGCGGGAAACAGCCGGTTCAAATCGCCTTGCAACGCTACGTGGGGCTGGCGCAATTTACCCAGCTCCGCCGGATCGATATCCAAATGGATCACCTTGGCATGGGGCGCAAAGGTATTCAACTTACCGGTGACCCGGTCGTCAAAGCGCGCGCCGACCGCCATCAGCAGATCGCAGGACTGCACCGCCAGATTGGCCGCCTGGTTGCCGTGCATGCCCAGCATGCCCAGATAACAGGGGTCATCCCGGTCCGGCGCGCCCAGGCCTTTCAGGGTCGCCACGCTCGGTATGCCGGTGCGCTGGATGAAATCCCGCAGCGCCGGCACCGCGCGCGCCATGCCGACGCCGCCGCCGATATATAACATCGGTTTGCGCGCCAGGCGCAGCAGATCGCGGGCCGCCGCCACGTCACCCTGGATAACCCCGCTCTGGTCATCCATGGCGACCAGGTGCGGACTCAGTTCGCCGCAAGCCAGCTGGATATCCTTGGGGATATCGATTAATACCGGACCCGGCCGCCCGGTGGTGGCGATGGCGAAAGCTTCCGCCATAATGGCCGGCAGTTCGTCCAGGCTTTCCACCAGGAAGCTGTGCTTGGTACAGGCCAGGGACAGCCCGAGAACGTCGATTTCCTGGAACGCGTCGGTGCCGATAAGCGCCGAGCCGACCTGGCCGGTGATGGCCACCAGCGGCACGGAATCCAGCAGGGCGTCCGCCAGACCGGTGATCAGATTGGTGGCTCCGGGTCCGGAGGTGGCGATGCAGACGCCGACTTTACCGGTGGCTCGTGCGTAGCCAATCGCCGCCATGGCCGCGCCCTGTTCATGCCGGCATAGGAGATGTTCCACCCCGCCGTCATAGAGCGCATCGTATACCGGCATGATGGCGCCGCCGGGATAGCCGAAAACCATATCCACACCCTGTGCGCGCAACGCCGACACTACCCACTGAGCACCGTTCATAGTTAGTTCCCCGCCTGTCTGCGCTGAGAACAGGATTTTATGCTGTTAATCATTTTCTGTTCCTTATCGTAGTGCGTCTTGTTTGCCATAAAAATCTGCCAAAAAAAAACCCCCGTCCTTTCGGTGCGGGGGTCTTCTTGAGATTTAAGCTTGTTTAATAAGCTTTTCTTCGTCCAAGTGCAGCCCCGCACGGTGGGATAATAATCACCACCACGCTAATCACGACTAGGCTTATCACTTGGGCAAACGCTTTCATAAATAGGGTTTCATTACTTCTGGTCGAATGAATGCCTACAGAGTTATCACAGTAAATGGGGTTATGACAATCTTTTTTATCACTTTTGCAGAGGGCGGCGGCGCGGTAAAAGTGTAAATAGACTAATTTTCAATAATTTGATGTGTCATGAATTTTTTTCATTTTTCGCGCGTTTCCCGGCGCCATGCGGCGTTGCGGGCGCGGAATCAACTCTGGGCCGCCGCCGCGCGGTGGGTGTGAATAATGGCGAATCCTGGGAAATTTTTACGATGCGTGCCGCAGGCCGGCAATGTGCTCCTGGGCTGAATGCGTAAAGCGGGCATGATAGGGACCGTTACCGTCACAAGGGGTTCGTTATCCAGGACCGGGATGGAGGGTGGGCATGTCCCTTGCGTTAATTTATACCCGTGCGTCAATCGGCGTCCAGGCGCCGTTGATATCGGTGGAAGCCCATATCAGCAAAGGTCTGCCCGGCTTTACCCTGGTGGGGTTGCCGGACGCCACCACCAAGGGCGCGCGCGATCGGGTGCGCAGCGCGCTGCTGAACAACGGCTTCGATTTTCCCGCCAGGCGGATAACCGTCAGCCTGGCGCCGGCCGATTTGCCAAAGCAGGGCGGACGCTATGATTTACCTATCGCGCTGGCGATCCTGGCCGCGTCGGGGCAAATTGCCGGGGGCCAGCTCGCGGATCATGAATTTCTCGGCGAACTGGCGCTGTCCGGCGAACTGCGGCCGGTGCAGGGCGCCATTCCGGCGGCGCTGGCCGCACAGCGGGCGGAGCGGCGTCTGATCCTCTCCCGCCATAATCGCGGCGAGGCGGCCCTGATACCGGATAGCCGCGTGCTGGTTGCCGGACATTTACGCGAGGTGTGCGACTTTTTGCAGGGCGCCGCCGAGCTGGGAACCGTGCCCGGGCAGGACGTGCCGCCGCCGGCGCATGACGATGCCGATCTCAGCGATATTAACGGCCAGCAGCAGGCCAAGCGCGCGCTGGAGATAGCCGCCGCAGGCGGGCATAACCTGCTGCTTATCGGCCCGCCGGGCACCGGCAAAACCATGCTGGCCAGCCGGCTGCCCGGATTGATGCCGCCGTTAAGCGATACGGAAGCCGTGGAGACCGCCGCGCTGTTAAGCCTGATGAATGTGGAGGCCGCGCGACTGCATTGGCGACAAAGGCCATTTCGCGCCCCGCATCACAGCGCCTCAATGGCGGCGCTGGTCGGCGGCGGATCCCACCCCCGCCCCGGCGAGATCTCCCTCGCCCATAACGGCGTGTTGTTTCTCGATGAGCTGCCGGAGTTTCAGCGCCGGGTGCTGGACGCGCTGCGCGAACCGCTGGAGGCGGGTGAAATCGTTATCTCCCGCGCCCAGGCCAAGGTACAATACCCGGCGCGTTTCCAATTGGTGGGCGCCATGAACCCCAGCCCGTCCGGCGACCACCAGGGCATTCATAGCCGCAGCGGCCTCGCCCAGACACTGCGTTACCTTAACCGGTTGTCCGGCCCCTTCCTGGATCGTTTTGACCTGTCCATCGAGGTGCCGCTGTTGCCGCCGGGCATGCTGCGGCGACAACATGCGGGGGGCGAGACCAGCGCCACGGTGCGCGCCAGGGTGCAGGCGGCGCGGGATATCCAGCTGCGGCGCGGCCAAAAAATCAATGCCCACCTCAATAACCAGGAAGTGGCGTTATATTGCCGTCTTGCCGAAGAGGATGCGGTATTCCTGGAAGAGGTCATGGAAAAACTGGAACTGTCGGTACGCGCATGGCACCGTACGCTCAAGGTTGCCCGTACGCTGGCGGATTTGGCGGGTGCGCCGGAAATACAGCGCGATCATCTGGCGGAGGCCGTAAGCTATCGCAGTATCGATCGCCTGCTGCAACAGCTTTGGCGGAACAGGGAATAACACGGGGTCACAGCCCCATGCCGGTATTAATCTTCGCTGTCGGTATAGTCTTCCACCACGTCCATCTGCGGTTTGCCGCCGGATAAGGTGTGGAAGCGTTTGGGACGACGAATGTGCTCGATATATTTGAACCACACTTTTTCGTGTTCGGTGGAAGGTTCGCGCTGGCCCTGGCATACCGCAACAAATTGTTTCTCTTCATCGGTAACCGGCTCGCGCTTGCCGCTGTCCAGATCGTTGTAGGCATGCCCATAACGCTCCAGCAGCTGTGCCTCCCGAATAGTGAAATGACCATGCCGGGAAAACCCGCGCGGGTAGTTTTTGTTATCAAAATAACGATTGGTACTAGAAAAGCTGTCCGCCATCTTAAGCGCTCCCCATCCTTTCATAAGCCGTACTGTTTATGGCGCGGAGTATTAGATAGGCTTGACTTTCTGTAAAACAAAACATTTAAATCGTTACGATAAAAATTTTTGGAGATGGGCGTGGACACGGAATTACTGAAAACCTTTTTGGAAGTGAGCAGGACGCGCCACTTTGGTCGCGCCGCGGAAGCGCTTTATCTGACGCAGTCGGCGGTAAGCTTTCGCATCCGCCAATTGGAAACACAGCTGGGGGTCAGTTTGTTTACCCGGCACCGTAATAATATCCGCCTGACGCCGGCGGGAGAGAGCCTGCTGCCCTATGCGGAAAGCCTGATGTCCACCTGGCAACTGGCCAAAAAAGAGGTGGCCCGCTCGCCTCAGTATAGCCTGTTGTCGATTGGCGCCACCGCCTCGCTGTGGGAGGCCTGGCTGGGCCAATGGCTGCAGTTGTTATATCAGCAGCGGCCCACCCTGCAGATAGAGGCCCGCATTGCGCTGCGGCACGCGCTGGTAAACCAGCTGCACGAGCGTCAGCTGGATTTGCTGATAAGCACCGAAGCGCCAAAAATGGAGGAGCTGACCTGCCAGCTGCTGGGGAATTTTTCGCTATCGCTGTTCGCCGCCTCGGCGCCGCCCGAGACCGGGGAAAGGCCTTATATCCGGCTGGAATGGGGAGCCGATTTCCATACCCACGAAAGCCGGCTGCTGGTGAATAATCCGCTGCCGGTCATGAGCACCACCTCGGCCCTGTTGGCCCGCAGCCTGCTGCCCGCCACCGGGGCGTGCGTATTTTTACCGAGCCTCTGGGCCGAGTTATATCCCGAACTGACCGTCATCGCCGACATGCCGCCCCTGGTCAGGCCGCTGTATGCCGTATGGCTGCAAAACAGCGATCAGCGCACCCAGATTCGGCAGCTCTTGAAAACACCGGTGATTTAAGCCTGTGAGGCCCGTCACGTCACTGGCGGGCATCAGGACGAGCCATCCCCCGGGTAGCCGGCCGCGGGGGCATTATGAGCCTCCTGCTGGCTTTGCGCGGGGATACCGGTGCGGGGGATACTGGTGACCTTGGCATTTTGCTTATTTTCCCACAGCGAGTTCAGCAGCCGCTGCAGGGTGATAAACGCAAACAGCAGGATGCCTATGACGATTTTGGTCCACCAGGAGCTCAGGGTACCGTCAAAGTTGATATAGGTCTGGATAAGTCCCTGGATCATCACGCCGAACAAGGTTCCGAACACCGTGCCGATGCCGCCGCTCAAAAGCGTGCCGCCGATCACCACCGAGGCGATGGCGTCGAGTTCCACGCCCATGCCGGCCAGCGCGTAGCCGGCCGAGGTGTAAATTGAAAACACAATGCCCGCCAGGGTCGCCAGCCCGGTGGAAAGCATATAGATTCGAATCTGGGTGCTGCGGGTCGACACCCCCATCAGGTTGGCGGCGGTCGCATTGCCGCCGATGGCGTACACCTGGTTGCCGAACTGCGTGTAGCGCGCCAGCAATATCCCGAACACCATGACCAGCAGCATCAGCACGCCCATGGCGCTGAGGCGTCCGCCGCCGGGCATCTGCCAGGCGAGGCCCGAGAGGGTTTCATAAATCGGATGATCGATGGGCAGGGATTCTTCCGATACCAGGTAACTGGCGCCGCGCAGGAAAAACATGCCGGCCAGGGTAATGATAAACGCCGGGATCTTCAGCGTATCGATAAGCCAGCCCATAAAGGCGCCGAATCCGCAGCCCATGATCAACACCAGCGGAAACGCCAGCAATGGCGACATATGATAATCACCGATAACACGCGCCAGGAACACGCCGGTAAACGCGATAACCGATCCCACGGAAAGATCGATGCCGCCGGAGATAATCACAAAGGTCATGCCGACGGCGATAATACCCAGAAAAGCGTTATCGGTCAGGATATTGCAAATCACCCGGGTAGAGGCAAAGCCCGGAAACCGGCTCAGGCAAAACAGATAACCGAGAATAAATACCGCGATGGTGATGACCAGGGGGAGGTTACGTTTAAGCATGGCGTCGGCTCCTGCGAATAAAGGCGATAAAGCTCGGGGACTGCATGACCAGCACGCACAGCACCACCACGGCTTTCACCACCTGGTTAAGCTCCGGCTGAAAGCCGGACAGCAATATGCCGGTATTCATTCCCTGGATAATCAGCGCTCCCAGGATCGACAGCAACAGGTTAAAACGCCCGCCCATCAGCGAAGCCCCGCCGATCACCACCGCCAGGATGGCGTCCAGCTCCAGCCACAGTCCGGCGTTGTTGGCATCGGCGCCCCGGATGTCGGCGGTGACAATCAATCCGGCGACGGCGGCGCATAATCCGCTCAGAATGTACGTGGACATCACGATAACCCTTGTCTTCACCCCGGCGTTCTTGGCCGCGCGGATATTGATGCCCACCGCCTCGATAAACAATCCCAGGGCGGTTTTACGCGTCAGCAGCCAGACCAGTACCAGCGTGATCAGGGTAATAAACACCGGTACCGGGAAATAGAACAGGGAACCGCTGCCGATCCAGGACAACGACGGATTGTTGAATGTGATGATCTGTCCTTCGGTCACCAGTTGCGCCACGCCGCGTCCGGCCACCATCAGGATAAGCGTCGCCACGAAGGGCTGTATTTTCAGCAGCGCCACCAGGACGCCGTTCCATAAGCCCGAGAGCACGCCCACGCCCAGGGTGGCCAGGATGATAACCGGCAGGCTGTAACCCTGTACGGTTAACGTCGCGGTCACCGCGCCGGCAATGGCCATGACGGCGCCCACCGACAGGTCGATGCCGCCGGTGGCGATAACCAGCGTCATGCCGATCGACAGCAGGGCCACCGGCGCACAGCGATTCAAGATATCGATAAGACTGCCAAACAACCGTCCGTCCTGGATATGGATTGAGAAAAAATTATTGGCGACGATACTGTCAACCACTAATACCACCACCAACGCGGCCAGCTGCGGCATCCCCGCCGGCCAGCGTTTGGCGATAACGACTTTAGTTTCGGATGACGTTGAACCAGACATACAGTCACGCTCCTTAGGCGGCAATGGCGTTCATAATGGCGCTAACCGATAACTTATCGAGGGGAATGTCCGCGATATGTTGCCGATCGCGCAGAATAACGACCCGGTCGGCATAGCCCACCAGTTCCTCGAGTTCTGATGAGATAACCAACAGGGCCAGTCCATCCGCGCACAAGGATTCAATTAAACGGATGATCTCCGCATGGGCGCCCACGTCGATACCCCGGGTAGGCTCATCCAGGATCAGGAACTGCGGCTTGGTCAGCAGCCAGCGCGACAGCAATACCTTTTGCTGGTTGCCGCCGGACAGGAACTCGATCGGTTGCTCGGCGCTGGGGGTGCGGATATCCAATTGGCGGATAAAACGCTCGGCGATATTATTTTGTTCCTTGCGTGAAATGGGCCGCAGCCATCCGCGCTGCACCTGCAGGGCCAGGATGATATTTTCCCGCACCGAGGCGGCGGCGATAATACCGTCCGTTTTACGGTCTTCCGGACAGAAGCCCAGCCCCAGCTTGCCGGCCTGGTTTGGCGAGCGGATCGTCCGCTGGGTGCCTTTGATCCAGGCGGTACCGGAATCCGCCGGGCGAATGCCGAAAATGACTTCGGCGGTTTCGGTGCGCCCGGAGCCCAGCAAACCGGCAAGGCCCACGATTTCGCCCGGCCTGACTTCCAGGTCAAAGGGGGCGATCGTGCCTTTCTTGCCGTAGCCGGCAAAGGCCGCGACGGGCTTTTCGCTATGCAGAGTACGGCCGGCGCGTTGCAAGGCATGCTCGCCCAGTTCACGGCCCAGCATCATTTTGATAAGTTCAATATGGGGGAGATCGCGGGTATCACGGGTGCCGACAAATTCACCGTTGCGCAAAACGGTAATGCGATCGGTAATTTTATAGACCTGATCGAGAAAGTGGGTGACGAAGATAAGGCTGATGCCCCGGTCGCGCAGCTGGCGCATAATGGTAAACAGCATCTCGACCTCGTTGGCATCCAGACTGGCGGTCGGTTCATCAAGGATCAACACCTTAGCCGACAAATCCACCGCGCGGCAAATAGCCACGATCTGCTGCATCGCCACGGAAAAATGGCCCAACGGTTCCGTCACATCCAGCGCAAAACCATATCCGGCCAGTAATATCGCCGCCCGGCGATTAACCTCTTTACGATCGATAAAACCAAACCGGCGCGGTTCGCGCCCGATAAACAAATTATCCGCCACCGACAGATTCGGCAGCAGATTGACTTCCTGGTAAACGGTGCCGATGCCCAGCTCTTGGGCGTGAGCGGTATTCCTTGGATGGATATCTTGCCCATCCAGGTTTACCGTACCGCCATCACGTTGGTAAACGCCCGTTAATGCCTTGATAAGGGTAGATTTCCCGGCGCCATTCTCGCCCAGCAATCCCATGATTTCGCCGCGATTGAGGGTTAACGACACATTGTTCAACGCTTTTACGCCGGGAAAGGTTTTGCTCAGGCCGGTAATGCTGAGTAATACATCATCATGGCTCGCGATAATACTCACGGTAAGTGCTCCTTAAGACGTAGCCGGATAAACAATCTGCCAGTACCGTTACCCAACCGACCGCGGGCGTCGGGACTGAAGGTTAACGGACATCTTTGGGGTAAAGGACATTGATTCTCTTCATCAGTTGCAGATGCGCCGGGAGTGCATGTCAACAACAGGCTGGAGATGCGCCCTGGCGGTTGGAGTCTTGATGCCTAAACCCCAACCCAAGGGCTGCATGTACTGCGTATTTATCTACCGTGACTCAGTAACCCATGCCGTTTTTCTTATCCAGCTGTGCTTGGGCATCGGCCGGTAAAAACAGTCTGCTTTCGGTCTTGATAATCTTGGTGGGCTTGGTGCCGTCTTGTTTATATTTCGCCAGGGCGTCAAACGCCGGTCCGGCCATATTCGGCGTTAACTCGACATTGGCGTTGGCTTCACCCGCCAGCATGGCTTTATAGATATCCGGAACGCCGTCGATGGAGCCGGTAAGAATGTCTTTACCCGGTTTCAGGCCGGCTTCTTTAATGGCCTGGATGGCGCCGATCGCCATATCATCGTTATGGGCAAATACCATGCAGATGTTCTTGCCGTTATTCTCGGCCTTGATGAAGCTTTCCATGACTTCTTTACCTTTGCTGCGGGTAAAGTCGCCGGACTGGGAACGAATGATCTTGATGTTATGCGACTTGGCAATAGCGTCGGCGAAGCCTTTTTTACGGTCGATGGCGACGCTTGCGCCTACGGTGCCCTGCAGTTCCACTACATTACAGGGTTTGTCGCCGACCGTCTTGACCAGCCAGTCGCCAATCAATTGGCCTTCCAGCACATTATCGGCGGTAACCACCGTTAAATAGAGGGAATCATCTTTGACTTTAATGGCCCGGTCGAGCAGAAATACCGGGATCTTGGCGCTTTTGGCTTCCTGCAGCACCGGCTCCCAGCCGGTTTGCACTACCGGCGCGATAAAAATGGCGTCAACCCCTTGGGCAATAAATGAACGAACGGCTTTGATCTGGTTTTCTTGTTTTTGCTGTCCGTCGGCAATTTTTAAGGTAATGCCGCGCTTCTGGGCTTCGGTTTTCGCCACCGACGTCTCCGCCGCGCGCCAGCCAGACTCAGAACCCACTTGCGAAAACCCGACGGTCAACGACTCGGCAAAAGCCACGGAAGACATGGCGACAGAAATGGCGGACACTAAAAGTAAACGCTTCCACATAGTCATCATCCTCTTATAATCATAAATTGTGCTGGTATCATTAGTTCGATAGCAATAATAAAACTAAACAAAAAAACGCTTTTTTATATCGGACCACATCACACTTTTGATAAATAAGAGCCGGGATTCGCAACAACTTCTTTATTTAAATCTGTAGCTTATGGATATATTTTTGTCCAGCGCAATAATGAATGAGACCATAATTGCTTTAATAATAAGTAATTACCTTAAATCCTATTTTTATACTTTACCCGTAACACAGGCTGGACTATGCATAAATCTGCTGGCATTCTCACATTATCCAATTTATGAAATATGCGTATTTGTTACCGGCAAACAAGGCAAGTTATCGGCTATGTCTTTTTAAACTGTAAACACCATGGTCAAATCAATTATTTTATATGGATAATTCTGCCTATATTTACCGCCAAGGTTTCCGATCATTCACGCCGGATTATTTCCCACCGCATGTATTTGGCCAACGAAAGTCCGTTTTTGCAATGAATTTCATTGCATTACCGCTTATGAAAAACATCCCCGAAATATAATCCACGGCTGCGGTGTTGAGTGAAATAGAACATACCATGCGCGTTTACACGCACATTGGTCCCATCATCGGGGAATAACTGCACTGCGTTTACAGTGCTAAAGGCCAAAAAAAACCCCTCGCATAAGCGAAGGGCTTTTTTTTTATCTGGCAGGGGCGGAGAGACTCGAACTCCCAACACCCGGTTTTGGAGACCGGTGCTCTACCAATTGAACTACGCCCCTAAATAGGGTGGCGGTGCGGACGGGACTCGAACCCGCGACCCC
>NZ_DASWOM010000054.1:0-4478 GCF_036398755.1 Acerihabitans sp.
TTCCCTATCGTATCCCCCGCCTTTGCATTAACTCTTATGTGTTAATCTGAACGACGCAAAGGACGTTATTCCGGCAATAATCAGTGCGTTCTCATAGCACAGCCGAACGCTTAATGTTGTTATACTCTATCTGGCGATAAAGGTGACTAATTGATACGCATTAATAGTGCATTAGCGAAGAAATTATCGATTTTCCTGCAAAAAGACAAGTTTTCACAGGCGAAATAAGCGTGATCATCATTAGATATCTGGTTCGGGAAACCTTCAAAAGCCAGTTGGCCATCCTGTTTATCCTGCTGTTGATTTTTTTCTGTCAAAAGCTGGTGCGGGTCCTTGGCGCGGCGGTGGACGGCGATATCCCGACAAACCTGGTGCTATCCCTGCTCGGTCTAGGGGTGCCGGAAATGGCGCAGTTGATTCTTCCCCTTAGCCTGTTCCTCGGGTTACTGATGACCCTGAGCCGGTTGTACGCCGAAAGCGAAATAACCGTCATGCACGCATGCGGGCTGGGCAAAAGCGTGCTGATGAAGGCGGCGCTGCTGTTAAGCGTGCTGACCGCGCTGTGCGCGGCGGCCAATGTCGTCTGGCTGTCGCCCTGGTCGTCCCGGCACCAGGACGAAGTCCTGGCGGAGGCCAAGGCCAACCCCAGCATGGCGGCCATGGTGGGTGGACAGTTCCAGGCGGCGCAAAACGGCAACTCGGTATTGTTTGTCGGCAACGTCAAGGGACAGGAATTCCACAACGTCTTCCTGGCGCAGCTGCGGCCGCGCGGCAACTCGCGTCCCTCGGTGGTGGTGGCCGACCAGGGCCATATGACCCAGCGTCCCGACGGCTCGCAGGTGGTTAATCTCAATAAGGGCACCCGCTATGAAGGGACCGCGCTGCTGCGCGATTTCCGCGTCACCGATTTTACCCAGTACCAGGCGGTCATCGGCCACCAGGCGGTATCGGTAAATAATAACGACGCCGAGCAGATGACCATGCGGGACCTGTGGCACTCCAGCCTACCGGAAGCGCGCGCGGAGCTGCAGTGGCGCCTTACCCTAATCATATCGGTGTTTATCATGGCTATCATGGTGGTGCCGCTCAGCGCGGTCAATCCGCGCCAGGGCAGGGTATTAAGCATGCTGCCCGCAATGCTGCTGTATCTGGTGTTCTTTTTGCTGCAAAGCTCGCTGCGCTCCAACGGCGCCAAGGACAAGCTCGACCCGGTGATATGGATGTGGCTGGTCAACCTGGTCTACCTGGGTGTCGCCGTCTTGCTTAACCTATGGGACAGCGTACCGCTCAGGCGGGCGCGTGAACGTTTACATATCAGAGGAGCGGCCTGATGTTTGGCGTACTGGACCGCTATATTGGTAAAACCATTTTCAACACCATCATGATGACGCTGTTCATGCTGGTATCGTTGTCGGGCATCATCAAATTCGTCGATCAGCTGCGCAAGGTCGGGCAGGGCGATTATTCCGCGGCGGGCGCCGGCTTATATACTTTGTTAAGCGTGCCCAAGGATATTGAAATCTTTTTCCCGATGGCGGCGCTGCTCGGCGCGCTGATGGGGCTTGGCACCCTGGCGAGCCGCAGCGAACTGGTGGTCATGCAGGCCTCGGGTTTCACCCGCATGCAAATCGCCGCGGCGGTAATGAAAACCGCCATTCCTCTGGTGCTGCTGACCATGGCCATCGGCGAATGGGTCGCCCCCCAGGGCGAGCAGATGGCGCGTAATTTCCGCTCGCAGTCTTTGTACGCCGGCTCCATGCTGTCGGTGCAAAACGGCCTGTGGGCCAAGGACGGCAGCGATTTTATCTACATCGAGCGGGTGGTGAGCAACAATCAGCTGTCAGGGGTGAATATCTATCACTTCAACCACGAGAACCGGCTGCAAACGCTGCGCTATGCCGCCAGCGCCACCTTTACCGACGGCACCTGGCGCCTGGCGCAGGTGGATGAATCCGACCTGAGCGACCCGCAGCAGATCACCGGCCGGCAAACCCTCAGCGGGGAGTGGAAAACCAACCTCACGCCCGATAAACTGGGCGTGGTGGCTCTTAACCCGGACTCGCTGTCGATTTCCGGGTTGTACGATTATGTAAGATACCTCAAGCAGAGCGGCCAGGAAGCCAGTCGCTACCAGCTGAATATGTGGAGCAAGATCTTCTCGCCCTTCTCGGTGGCGGTGATGATGCTGATGGCGCTATCGTTTATTTTCGGTCCGCTGCGCAGCGTGGCGATGGGCGTGAGGATGGTAACCGGCATCAGCTTCGGTTTCCTGTTTTATGTCTTGGACCAGATCTTCGGACCGCTTAGCCTGGTTTACAATATGCCGCCGCTGTTCGGCGCGCTGCTCCCCAGCATGGCTTTCCTGGTGATAAGCGTGGCGTTGCTGCTCAAGAGACGGTAAAAATGTCGCGAGGCGGCGCTAACAGGCGGTATCCTGTTAGCGCCGGGATGGATTGGCGCGGGCCTCATCGTTTGGACCTTCAGATTCAGCTCTTTTGTTACAACCGCTAAAATTTCATTTAACACTATCGACAAACATCACCTTGGTCAGGTCGCGCAGCCATTTATGGCAGGGCGAATGGTTATGCTTGGAATGCCACGCCTGGATAATGCTGCGTTTGCCTAAATCAAAATCGGCGCTGAAAAACTCCACCGCGATATTGAGTTTACGCAGGTTGTTGACCACAAAATCGGGAACGATGGCCAGGGCATCGGAGTGGGTAATGGCATTCATGGTAGCCATATAGCCGGGCGTGGTACCCATCACATGACGCGTGGACCAGAAATATTTCATTGCTTCATCCGACCCGGCCGGGTATTTCTCCTTCGTCTGGACAAAATGGTATTTCAGCAGGTTATCCATGTTTTTATCCCCACAAATAATAGGGTGACCGCAGCGGCACATAAAAAAACATTTCGCGGAATGAATAGTGCGGATGGTAATTTCGGGATTCAGATCACGCATTTCCCCAATGTAGAGATCAATATCATTGGAGCGCAGGAAATCATCATCAAATTCCGAATCATGCACCATATTAATAAAGACGTTGGGCGCGCTGCGTTGTAATTCGCTAAACAACGAGGCGTTAAGGGTAAAGACGATAGTGGCGTTCGCCGCAATGGTGAAGGACACGGTGGTGGTATGGGGTTCAAAAGCCATATTGGTATTGAGCATCGACTCAATGCGGTTAACCAGTTGGCGCACATCCTCCTTCAGTGCGATGGCCTTGGGCGTGGGTATCAGTTTAGTGCCGCTGCGCACCAGGATGGGGTCGTTGAACAATCCCCGTATCTTATTCAGCGATTTGCTGATGGCTGGCGCGGTGACATTCAGCTTCCTGGCCGCCAGGTTGACGCTACAGTCTTCCAGCAGCGCATTGAGTACTACCAATAAATTGAAATCAAAATTATTCATATAATAGTCATGATCTAGAACGCTGGTTTGAGGGATATCCGAAAGCTAAACGGATATAAATGCAATATAAATTATGATCCGACTCCTACTGCTCCTATATATCGATAGCATGAGAATTATTTAAGTACTGCTTTCAGTGACTAATGATTTTATCTTTTATTTTTTAACGATGACAAGACGAAAATATCTCCAACATGCCGGAGGGACAGGGTGGAAGACCATAAAATGACCGCAGAAGGGCGCTGGTCCTGGCATTCCATGCCATTATTGTTTCGCTTCATAATATAGTTAATTGAGTGTAAATAGCATGATATTAATATTATGTTTACCATATGATGGGCGGATGTATGATAACCGAATAAAAGCGGATGAAGAAAGGAATACTCAAGTACTTGCCGTGGATGTGCCTTATGTTGAACTTACTCCAGAATTTGAAAACTAACCTTAGATATAGGTTATTGCCCAGCACTGGCACACCGGAATACCGAACGGCAACGGCACGATTGCGACATTACTTCGTTTGCGCCCGGCTTTGCCGCCGGATAAGCCCGGCGGGCCACTCCGCCGCGCAAGGCGTCGCCGGCGCGGCGCATACCCCGCGTGGCTAAGAGATAAAGTTCTTGCTTTGTTTGAGCACGATATCGCAGGCCTTGGTTTTCACCTTCTGCCCCAGTTGGGAATTGCTCAGATCGTTAAGATTCAGCTGGCCGCTCTTACTGGTGGTCAGCAGGCCGCCCAGCCCTTCCTGATAGTCCTGGCTCTTGGCGTCGGCGGTGCTGGTAATCCCCAGCTTGCCGAGCAACTGGTCTTTCAGCGCCGAGGTGCCGCTGGCGGAGAGCAGGTTGTTTTTAACACAGTACTGCAGCACGCCGGCGGCATTGGTCATGCTGCTGGAGCTTAACGTCTTGTCGCCGCCGTTCAGCAGCCCCGACAGCGAGGCCAGCGAACTGGCGTTGTTGCCGGTGGTGGCGCCGGCGGTGGCGGACCCATTGGCGGTGGACGATTTATTCAGCTCGGTCACCGCGCTGTTAACCGAGTCCATCCAGTTGCCGGCCGCCTGGGC
>NZ_DASWOM010000055.1:0-14020 GCF_036398755.1 Acerihabitans sp.
TTCATCATTCCTTGGCTGCCCATAGCTTGGCTGTCCATAGATAGTTATCTGACGTACCTTTCACTGTGCCAGCCGCATCCAGCAGTGTTTTAATCTATCTCGGCGCCAGTGCCTTTTCACCGCACCATTCCGTAGTGCCAGAGCATCCCACCGTGGTTAACCATTTCCCGATGCCATATCCTGCTATCCCAAGCAGCAGCGTTGCTCACGCTACATAAAAAACAGGGTGAACAGCGGCATAGTTCCCGGCATAAAGCGCGCTGACGTTGCCTGTGACCCCGGCATGAGCCGCCGGGAGCGGCGAAAGGCCCGGTTGCGCCTGGAGCGCTAACCGGGCCGGTGCAAAACGGGGGCATGGGCGGCGGAAGGCATCGCGTAGCGACGCGCGACCTGTCGGGCGCGGGGGAAGTCAAGAAGGGGCTCGCGTGAGCCCCTTCTTGTCGCTTGCCGGCACCCGGCAATACCGATAACCACCGAACGCATGGCAAGCGAAACCCCCGCCGTGGTCGCATATACCCAGCCACAAGCCGCAAACGAAACCTGCGCCGGGCAACGTAAACCAAGTCACAAGCGGCAAACGACCCCGCCGTGGTCACATAAACCCAGCCGCAAGCCGCAAGCGAAACCTGCACCGAGCCACATAAACCCGCCAGTGAGTCCCTCTACGGTGTGCCAGTAAACCGCTATTTTTTTTTGCCGCCCTGCACCGCCTTGAAGCGGGGATTGGATTTACAGATGACGTAAATGCGGCCGCGGCGACGCACCACTTTACAATCGGGATGGCGGGTTTTGGCGGAACGTAACGAGCTTAATACCTGCATGGCTTCCATACCTCTTGATACGGGCTACTTGGTGAAAAAACGGCCGAAGCGTTGATTAAAGCGGGCGGTGCTGCCTTCTTTATCCACGATGCGCTGTTTGCCGGTGTAATAGGGATGGGATTCGGATGAAACCTCCAACGTGATATAGGGGAAGGTTTCCCCGTCCAGTTCAACCGTACGGTCGGTCTTGATGGTCGAACCCACTTTGAAATACGCATCCGCGCTGGTGTCGTGAAACACCACGGTGCGGTAGTCGGGATGAATGCCAGGTTTCATATCTCGTCTCCTGTTGGTATGTTATATCATAACTATTATCCACTTTATTTTTCTCTGGTCAACCCCCGGCGCTGCGCGCCCTGGTGCTCCAGGCATAAAAAAAGCCGCTTGCGCGACTTTTACCTAAAATTCAGGCCGCGTGAGCGGCCTGAATGATAAACGGTGATTAACGGTGTGGATTATCCAACTGCGGATTATTCACCGGGCGATCTTTGTGCTGTTCTTCATCGCTGGTGTTGCCAAAGCGACGGCGAACCACCACAAAAAACACCGGAACAAAAAATATCGCCAGCAGAGTGGCGGTAATCATACCGCCGATAACCCCGGTGCCGACCGCGTTCTGCGAGCCAGACCCGGCGCCGGTGCTGATGGCCAGCGGCAATACGCCGAGGATAAAGGCCAGCGACGTCATCAGGATCGGACGCAAACGCATGCGCACCGCCTCCAATGTCGCCTCGATCAATCCCTTGCCTTCCTTATCCATCAGATCCTTGGCGAATTCGACGATAAGAATGGCGTTTTTCGCCGACAGCCCGATGGTGGTCAGCAGCCCCACCACAAAATAAACGTCGTTATTCATGCTGCGCAAGGTGGCGGCCAACAGCGCCCCGACCACGCCCAGCGGCACCACCAGCATAACCGCGAACGGAATGGACCAGCTTTCATACAACGCCGCCAGGCACAGGAACACCACAATCAGCGAGATGGCGTACAGCGCGGGAGCCTGGTTGCCGGACAACCGTTCCTGGTAGGACATACCGGTCCAGTCGTAACCGACGCCGGCCGGCAGCTTGGCCACCAGCTGTTCCATCAGCGCCATGGCTTCACCGGTACTTTTGCCCGGCGCCGCTTCACCCTGGATTTCCATCGACGGCAGGCCGTTATAGCGTTCCAGACGCGGCGAGCCATATTGCCAATGCGAACTGGAAATCGCCGATAACGGCACCATTTGCCCGTTGGTGCCGCGCACATACCAGTTGCCTATATCCTGCGGCAGCATACGGTACTGCGCGTCGCCCTGCACATAGACCTTTTTGGTACGGCCGCGGTCGGTAAAGTCATTGACATAACTGCCGCCCAGGGCCGCGCCCAAGGTGGTGTTGATGTCATCAAGCGATACGCCTAATGCCGACGCCTTCTCCTGATCCACATCCAGCTTGAACTGCGGCGTATCCTCCAGGCCGTTGGGGCGAACGCCCACCAGGGTATCGGGATGCTGGGCTATCATACCGAACAGCTGGTTGCGCGCTTCGGTGAGTTTTGCGTGCCCCAGGTTGTTTTCATCGATTAATTCGAAGTCAAAACCGGTGGCGGTGCCTAATTCAACGATAGCGGGCAGGTTAAACGCCAGGGCGATACCGTCTTTTATCTGTGATAACGCGCCGTTGGCCCGGCTGATAATTGCCGGAACCTTGTTTTCCGTCCCTTTGCGTTCATCCCAGCTTTTCAGGCTGACAAACGCGATACCGGCGTTCTGGCCGCGGCCGGCGAAGCCGAAGCCGTTTACGGTAAAGACCGAATTGACGTTGTCTTTTTCTTTGGTCAGATAATATTGCGTCACCTGATCCAGTACCTTCTGGGTCCGCTCCTGGGTGGCCCCGGCCGGCAACTGCGCCATGTTCAGGAATACCCCCTGATCCTCCGACGGCAGGAAGGAGGAGGGCAGGCGAATAAACAGCAGCGCCATGCCGACCACAATCAACAGATAGATGATCAGATAGCGTCCGGTGCTGTTAAGGATATGGCCGATACTGTCGGTATAATGATTGGTGCTTTGGTCGAACTTTTTGTTGAACCAGCCGAAGAACCCTTTGGTGGTGCCGTGATCGCCCTTTTTGACCGGCTTTAATATGGTGGCGCACAGCGCCGGGGTCAGGATCATGGCCACCAGCACCGACAGCACCATCGCCGACACAATGGTAATGGAGAACTGTCGGTAGATGGCGCCGGTCGACCCGCCGAAGAAGGCCATCGGCACAAATACCGCCGACAGCACCAGCGCGATGCCCACCAAGGCCCCCTGGATCTGGCCCATGGATTTGCGCGTCGCTTCCTTGGGACTGAGCCCTTCCTCGCCCATAACCCGCTCGACGTTTTCCACCACCACGATGGCGTCGTCCACCAATAGCCCGATCGCCAGCACCATGGCGAACATGGTCAGGGTATTGATGGTGTAGCCGAACGCGCCGAGTATGGCGAACGTCCCCAGCAAAACCACCGGCACCGCAATGGTCGGGATCAGCGTGGCGCGGAAGTTTTGCAGGAACAGATACATCACCAGGAACACCAGGATAATCGCCTCAACCAGGGTTTTAACCACTTCCTGGATGGAGATTTTCACGAACGGAGTGGTATCGTAGGGATAAACCACTTTTAATCCCGCCGGGAAATCCGCCTGCAGCCGCGCCAGCTCCGCTTTTACCGCATCGGCGGTATCAAGGGCGTTGGCGCCGGTGGCAAGCTTGATGCCCAGGCCCGCGGAAGGCTGGCCGTTATAGCGTGCGATGATCTCGTAGTTTTCCCCGGCCAGCTCCACCTTGGCCACGTCCTTCAGGCGAACCTGGGAACCGTCGGCGTTCACCTTAAGCAGGATCTTGCCGAACTCCTCGGCGTTGTTCAGCCGGCTTTGCACGATGATCGAGGCGTTCAACTGCTGGCCTTTGATCGCCGGCGCGCCGCCCAACTGTCCGGCGGCAATCTGGTTATTCTGTACCGTCAACGCGCTGACCACATCCACCGGCGTCAGCTGGAAGTTGTTCAGTTTGTTGGGGTCCATCCAAATGCGCATGGCGTATTGGGCGCCGAACAGCTGCACTTCGCCCACACCTTGGGTACGGCTTATCGGATCCTTGATTTTGGAGCCGACATAGTCGCCGATATCCTGCTGGGTGGCATTTTTATCATCGCTGATAAAACCGGCCACCATCAGGAAGCTGGCGCTGGACTTCTGAACCTGCACCCCTTGATTCTGCACGGCCTGCGGCAGCAGCGGCATGGCCAGCTGCAGTTTGTTCTGCACCTGCACCTGGGCGATATCCGGGTTAGCGCCGGAGTCGAACGTCAAGGTAATAGTGGCGGTACCCGATGAATCACTGCTGGAAGACATATACAGCAGATGATCGATACCGTTCATATTCTGTTCGATAATCTGGGTCACGCTGTCCTGCAGGGTCGTCGCGTCGGCGCCCGGATAGGTAGCGGTGACCCTGATGGTCGGCGGCGCGATGGCCGGATACTGCTCAATGGGCAGCTTCAGTATGGACAGCAGGCCGGCGAGCATAATAATGATGGCAATCACCCATGCGAATATGGGGCGATCGATAAAAAACTTAGCCATATCGTTTACCCGTTCCTATTAAGACTTTTTGGCGGCGTCAGGCTGCGGTTGTGCCGGTTGCGCCGGTTCATCGGTCGCTTCCTTGGCGGTGACCTGTACACCCGGCTTGACCTTTTGCAGGCCGCTGACAATCACGCGGTCGCCTTCCTGTAAGCCGGCGGTGACCAGCCATTTATCGCCGATCGCCTGTTGGGTGGTGATTTGGCGCACGGCAACCTTATTGTCCGGACCCACGACCATTGCGGTGGCTTCGCCACGGGGATTTCGGGTAATGCCCTGCTGCGGCACCAGTATCGCGCTGTCGTTGGTGCCTTCTTCCAGACGGGCGCGGACAAACATACCGGGCAGCAGGCTATGCTGCGGATTGGGGAAAATGGCGCGCAGGGTGATGGACCCGGTGGTTTCGTCCACGCTGACATCGGAGAACTCCAGGGTGCCGGGCTGCTGGTATTCGCTGCCGTCTTCCATCAGCAACCGCACCGCCGCCTTACCGTCCTTTTGTTTTATGGTGCCGCTGTCCAGTTCCTGTTTCAGGCGCAGGAAGTCGTTGCTGGATTGGGTTACGTCCACATACAGCGGATCAAGCTGCTGTACGGTGGCCATGGCGGTGGTCTGGCCGTTGGTCACCAGGGCGCCTTCGGTATAGGCGGATTTGCCGATGCGGCCGCTGATGGGCGCGGTAACCTTGGTATAAGCCAGGTTGATGCGCGCGGTTTCAAGCGCAGCCTTGGCGGCAAGAACCGCGGCGTCGTTTTGCTGCATGGTGGCGACCGCGGTATCGTAATCCTGCCGGCTGACAAAGTTGGTGGCAATCAGCTTCTTGTAGCGATTGACGGTGACGCGGGCGATATTGGCGTTCGCCTGCGCCTGGGCCAGATCGCCGTTGGCGCTGTCATACGCCGCTTTATAGGTTGCCGGATCGATTTGGTAGAGGGAAACGCCGGCCTGCACGTCGCTGCCTTCAACAAAATTGCGTTTTAAAATTATGCCGTTAACCTGGGGCCGGACTTCGGCAACTCGGAAAGCGGCGGTACGACCTGGTAGATCAGTTGTGACATTCAGTGATTGTTTTTTTACCGTCACCACACTAACTTCCGGGGCCTGTTGCTGATTTCCTGCCTGTTTAGCGTCTTTATTATCACATCCAACGAGAATAAAGCTGCCTGAAAGCATCAGAACGGCTGCCAGAGGCAAAATCCCTCTGTTTTTGTTCATAGATAAACCTCAAGAGTCCGATTTGAAAAAATTGATCAATTGATCACAAGCCTGCAAACCCATTGCTGCGTAACAATTAGCCTTATGCTATGGTACATACATTCGCGAATGTATGTAAATCTAAAGACAGCCAAAAAAAGCGCTATGGCACGAAAAACCAAACAGCAGGCCCAGGAAACCCGCCAGCATATTCTGGATGCCGCCATCCAGGAATTCTCCATGCGGGGTGTTTCAGCGACGTCGCTCACCGATATCGCAACGGTGGCAGGCGTTACCCGTGGTGCTATTTATTGGCATTTCAAGAATAAAGTCGAGTTATTTAATGAGATCTGGCATGCCGCTGAAGCAAAGATACTGGCATTAGAGCTAGAGTATCAGGCAAAATTTCCAGACGATCCACTACATGTCTTAACCGAGACATTGATTTACATTCTGCAGTCGACGGTATCAAATACCGAATGGCGCGCCCTGATGGAAATCGTTTTTCATAAATGCGAATTTGTCGGAGAAATGGAGCTGTTCCAGGAAGTCCGCAAAGGATTATACGCCGAATGTTATGAACGTATCGAAGAGACGCTCAATCGATGTATCGAATGCGGACAATTGCCGGCGGATATGCACTGTCGCCGCGCCGCCATTCTGCTGCGTGCCTATATGACCGGCTTGATGGAAAACTGGCTGTTCATCCCCGGAACCTTTGATCTGGCGGGCGGCTCCCGCGTCCTGATTGCGGCTTTTATTGACATGCTGCGTCTTAGCCCTAATCTGCGCCATAACTCCACCGCCCCGGTTAACCCTTGATCGGCCGGCCATCGGCATAGCTACTCTTCCCGTTGCCGCGCCTTGATCAAATAGTCTTTTTTCACGATTTCCAGGGCCGCCAGCACCAGTTCCGGTTCCATGTCGTTGCTTTCCAACAGCATAATCAAATCAACCGCCAGCTTGATCTCGGGTAATTCATCTTCCAGCGCCACCGGCCTCTCCTGAATGCGTTGTCGAGCGCATAAAAACAGCAAGTATAGATGAAAATATGAAGCAATTTATAATGAGCGAATTAACATATTGTGACAGCACGTGCTACCAGCCGGTTTCCAGGCCATTTTCCCGACGCTCGATCTGGCGTTCAATGCGCGCCAGCGCCTGACGGCAGCGGGCCAGTCGGCCCTCGAGCGCGGCGATTTCCTGCTGTAGCTGCTGTGTGCGCGCATAATCGCCGGTGTTTTGCCGCAGGCTGTCCCGGTCGCGGATCATGGCCACCAGCCGGCGCTCATAGTCCTGATGTTCATTCAGCCTGGCGTAATAGTCCACCGGCGCGGCCTTGGCCGGCTGGGCGCGGCGCAAATCCTGGGTGGCCAGTTCCCGCGCCAGGGCGGTCATTTGATCGATAAGCCGCTGCGCCAGCCATGCCACCCGTTCGGTGTAGCCCTGATCGACGGTCAGCGTCAGGCGTTGCAGCGTCTGGCGGCTTTCGGCCAGATAGTCGTCCAGCCGGGTGCCACGGCTTTGGAACAATTGGTGGTCGAAGCGGGACTGCGCCACCGGCTGGTGTCCGGCCGCGTCGACCCGCTTGGCCAACGCATTGAACTGGTCGTTTAAGGTGGTGAGGAGCCTGGATGAATGCACGCCGTTTCCCTGAGTAAAAAAGCGGTAAAACATAGATTAACCCGGTATCGGCATCATACCGCGTTCGCGCACGCCCTGAACAGCGTGCCGGCGCACTCTGGCCGCTGGCAAATGTAGCCTGTTTCGCCGGCTGGCGCTTACAATTAACCGGCGATTGTGATCGGGGTGACAGTGGCCGGCGTCCGAAGAAGGATGAAAATATTGCGGGCGCGGGGTATTTTAACAGGGATGCGAAAATGGGGGCCGGTAACCACCGGAAAACACGCCATGCGCCGACGGTTGACTTTACGCAACAAAAGGATGAATGAGTCACCCACGACGGTTGCATTTTCCCGCCAGTTTGCATAGATTTGAGCGCTTTCGTGCGCGGTCGGTCCTGCCAGTCCATGATAGAGCGTGATGTACTGTCGTCGTTCAGGATAACGCGTCCGCGCGGATTATGTTTTCCTTAGTTTCAGGCACATACACTATGACCGCGACGGCCGAACAGCTAGCACTGATTAAACGCAGTATCAAAACGATTCCCGATTACCCCAAACCGGGTATTTTTTTCCGGGATATCACCAGCCTTTTGGAAAATCCCCAGGCTTATGCCGCCAGTATCGAGCTGCTGGTGGATCATTATCGCCACCATGGCCTGACCAAGGTGGTGGGCACCGAAGCGCGTGGTTTCCTGTTCGGCGCGCCGGTGGCGCTGGCGCTCGGGCTGGGATTCGTGCCGGTGCGCAAGCCGGGCAAGCTGCCGCGCGCGGTGTTGAGCGAAAGCTACGAGCTGGAATACGGCGTCGATAAGCTTGAGATCCATCAGGACGCCATCGCCCCCGGGGATCGGGTGCTGGTGGTCGACGATCTGCTCGCCACCGGCGGCACTATCGAGGCGACGATCAAACTGATCCGTCGGCTGGGCGGCGAGGTCAAGGATGCGGCGTTTATCATCAACCTGGCGGATCTCGGCGGCGAAGAGCGCCTGGAGCGCATGGCCGTCAACAGCTATAGCCTGGTTGGTTTCCCGGGGCACTGAGCATATCAGCCTCGCGCTCCGGTGCGAGGCTGTGTTAGCATGACCTCCCTGTCCATCGACTTATTTCGCGACCCATGAGCTATCAGGTTCTTGCCCGTAAATGGCGTCCGCAGACGTTTTCAGATGTAGTAGGTCAGGAACATGTTCTGACGGCGCTGACCAATGGCCTTTCACTGGGCAGGATCCATCACGCCTACCTGTTTTCGGGTACCCGCGGCGTCGGCAAGACCACCATCGCCCGCCTTCTGGCCAAAGGGCTTAACTGCGAAACCGGCATTACCGCCAGCCCCTGCGGCCAATGCGCCAACTGCCGTGAAATCGAGCAGGGCAGGTTTGTCGACCTGATCGAGATCGACGCCGCGTCGCGCACCAAGGTCGAAGACACCCGGGATCTGCTGGATAATGTGCAATATGCCCCGGCGCGCGGACGTTTCAAGGTCTATCTGATCGATGAAGTGCATATGCTCTCCCGCCATAGTTTCAACGCGCTGTTGAAAACGCTGGAAGAGCCGCCGTCCCATGTGAAATTCCTGCTGGCGACCACCGATCCGCAAAAGCTGCCGGTTACCATCCTGTCCCGCTGCCTGCAATTTCATCTCAAGGCGCTGGATGTCGGTCAGATTCGCGCCCAACTCGAGCATATCCTGCGTGAAGAGGATATCGCCAGCGAGCCGCGCGCCCTGCAGCTATTGGCGCGCGCCGCCGACGGCAGCCTGCGCGATGCCCTGAGCCTGACCGACCAGGCCATCGCCATGGGAATGGGGCAGGTCACCACCCAGACCGTGGGCGATATGCTGGGCACCCTGGACACCGAACAGCCCCTGGCGCTGATAGAAGCGCTGGCGGCGGCGGACGGCAACGCCATGATGGCGCAGCTGGCCCATAGCGCATCGCGCGGCGTGGACTGGGAAACCCTGCTGGTGGATATGCTTACCCTTTTGCATCGTATCGCCATGGGGCAACTGGTGGCGGATGCGCTTGACGACGAGGACGATGCCGCCATTGCGCCCCGGCTGCGGGAACTGGCCAGAATCATCCCCCCGGCCGATTTACAGCTTTATTACCAGACGCTGCTGGTGGGGCGCAAAGAGCTGCCGTTCGCTCCCGATCGCCGCATGGGGGTGGAAATGACCCTGCTGCGCGCGCTGGCGTTCCACCCGCGCATTATTGATGCGGACCCGCCGGCGCCGGCGGATGATACGGAAAAAAAAACGGCTGAATCCGCCGCTTTAGCGCCGGATCGTTTAAATAACCACCGGAAGGCGCCGGGAAACCCCGCGCCGCCGCCGGTCCAGCGCGGGCAAACGACGCCGGGAAATACCGCGCCGCCGGTCCAGTTCGGGCAAACGACGCCGGAAAACCCCGCGCCGCCGCCGGGCCAGGGCCGGCGGGTGATTGCCGCGCCCAAGGCGCGGGACGACGCCGCCGCCGATATGCCCGATGAGTGGGCCAGCGCCGCCGAGCATTACGCGGATATGGCCGGCGACCCGTCATCCGCCTATGCCGGCGATGACATGTATGCTTACCAGGCTGACGACGCGGCCGGGCCTGTTGTCGCGAATGCAGGCCCGCGGTCGGCGCCCGCCGGGAACGATCCGCCGCCGCCGGCATCGCTGCCGGACAGCACCGCGCAGCTGCTGCTGGCGCGCACCGCCTTATTGCAACGCCATGGCGGCCAGCAGAGAAAGACCGATGCGTCGCCATCGCCGGTGCGGACACGGCCCGCCAACAGCGCCCTGGAACGTCTGGCCACGGTCAGCGAACAGGCCCAGCAGCGGCAGGCCGCCGGCGGCAAAGAGGCCACGACCGCCAACGCCGTCAAACCGGAGGCCTATCGCTGGAAAGCCAGTATCCAGCCCACGCCCGCCAGCGAGCCGGTGGCGACGCCCAAGGCGCTGCGCACGGCGCTGGAGCATGAAAAAACCCCGGAACTGGCGGCCCGTCTGGCCGTGGAGTCCATGGCGCGCGATCCCTGGGCGGCGCTGGTGGACAGCCTGAAAATTCCCAAGCTGGTTCAGCAGTTGGCGTTAAACGCCTTCAGGGAAGATCCGGCGCCGGGCAAAGTCTGTCTGCACCTGCGGTCCGCCCAGCAGCATCTGGATTCCCCCGTTTCCCAGGGGACGCTGGCCGCGGCGTTAAGCGCAGAACTTGGCGCCCCGGTTGAATTAACCGTGGTGACAGATGATAATCCGGCGATACGTACTCCGCTGGAATGGCGACAGGCCATATACGAAGAGAAATTGATGCAGGCGCGTCAGGCGATTATCGCGGATAATAATATCCAGACGCTCCAGCGTTTTTTTGACGCCGAATTGGATGAAGATAGCATCCGTCCTGTTTAACTGCCGCGCGGCGGGCATCGAGATGCCACCCCGCGGTTCGACGCTACAAGAGAGGGAAATGTATGTTTGGTAAAGGCGGAATGGGCAACCTGATGAAACAGGCCCAGCAGATGCAGGAAAAAATGCAGCAGATGCAAGAAGAGATCGCCCAACTCGAAGTGACCGGCGAGTCCGGTGCGGGTTTGGTCAAGGTCACCATTAACGGCGCGCATAACTGCCGGCGTGTTGAGGTCGATCCCAGCCTGCTGGAAGACGACAAGGACATGCTCGAGGATCTGATTGCGGCGGCTTTTAACGACGCGGCTCGCCGTATTGCCGAAACCCAGAAGGAAAAGATGGCGTCCGTCTCCAGCGGCATGCAGCTTCCTCCTGGTTTTAAAATGCCGTTCTGATGCAAACCAGTCCATTGCTTGAGGCGTTAACCGAAGCCTTGCGTTGTTTACCCGGCGTCGGGCCGAAATCGGCTCAACGCATGGTATTCCAACTCTTGCAACGGGATCGCAGCGGCGGTATGCGCCTGGCGCAGGCGCTCACGCGCGCCATGTCGGATATCGGCCACTGCGCCGACTGCCGGACGTTTACCGAGCAGGACATCTGCACCATCTGCGCCAATCCAAGGCGCAGGCAGACCCGGCAGATCTGCGTGGTGGAAAGCCCGGCGGATATCCACGCCATAGAACAGACCGGGCAATTCGCCGGCCGTTACTTTGTGCTGATGGGGCACCTATCCCCGCTCGATGGCATCGGCCCGGACGATATCGGCCTGGATCGCTTGCAAGAGCGCCTGGCCGGCGAGGACGTCGCCGAGGTGATCCTGGCGACCAATCCCACGGTGGAAGGCGACGCCACCGCCAATTACATTGCCGAAATGTGCGCCCATTATGATGTCCTGGCCACCCGCATCGCCCACGGCGTGCCGGTGGGCGGCGAGCTGGAAATGGTCGACGGCACCACGCTTTCCCATTCGCTGGCGGGACGCCACCCGATTAAATTTTGAACCGGCGGCGCGCCCGCGCCGTTTCTTCCGCCACCTTTTTTACCTTTCGTGCTTGAATTCCATCGCCGCGATCCCCATCTGTTCATCATTGCAGTATCTACACCCGCCTGATTGACAGCTATTTGGACTGAGGTAAGTATCGATATGAAAGGACAAGAAACCCGCGGATTCCAATCTGAAGTTAAACAATTGCTTCAGCTGATGATCCACTCACTTTATTCCAATAAAGAAATCTTTATACGCGAACTGATCTCCAACGCCTCGGATGCGGCGGATAAACTGCGTTTCCGCGCCTTATCCCAACCGGATCTTTATGAGGGGGACGGCGAGTTACGGGTACGTCTGTCGAGCAACAAGGAAGCACGCACCCTGACCCTGAGCGACAACGGCATCGGTATGAGCCGCGAAGAGGTTATCGACAACCTGGGTACCATTGCCAAATCGGGCACCAAGGCCTTCCTTGAGTCCATAGGCTCGGATCAGGTCAAGGACAGCCAGCTTATCGGCCAGTTCGGCGTCGGTTTCTATTCCGCCTTTATCGTGGCCGATAAGGTCCAGGTGCGCACCCGCGCCGCCGGCGCCTCCGCCGACGAAGGGGTATATTGGGAATCCGCCGGTGAAGGTGATTACACCATCGCCGATATCACCAAACCCGAACGCGGCACCGAAATCACCCTGCACCTGCGCGAAGGCGAGGACGAATTTCTGGATGACTGGCGTTTACGCAGCATCATCAGCAAGTATTCGGATCATATCGCCCTGCCGGTAGAAATTGAAACCCGCGGCCAGGCGGAGGTGGTCGACGATGAAAACGCCGCCGCCGAAAGCGAAACCGACGCCGCCACGGACGCCGGGACCGATAAGCAAAAAGACACCGCCGAAACCGTCACCTGGGAAAAAATCAATAAGGCCCAGGCGCTGTGGACGCGCGGTAAAGGCGAGATTAGCGACGAGGAATATAAAGAATTCTATAAGCACCTCTCGCATGACTTCAGCGATCCGCTTATCTGGAGCCATAACCGCGTCGAAGGCAAGCAGGAATATACCAGCCTGCTGTATATCCCGGGCCAGGCGCCGTGGGATATGTGGAACCGCGATCATAAACATGGCCTCAAGCTCTATGTCCAGCGCGTATTTATCATGGACGACGCCGAACAGTTCATGCCCAACTACCTGCGTTTCGTTAAGGGCCTGATTGACTCCAACGATCTGCCGCTGAACGTGTCGCGCGAAATCCTCCAGGACAACCGCGTTACCCAGAACCTGAAAAGCGCCCTGACCAAACGTGTGCTGCAAATGCTGGACAAGCTCGCCAAGGACGATGCCGAAAACTACCAGAAATTCTGGCAACAGTTCGGCCTGGTGCTCAAGGAAGGCCCGGGCGAAGATACCGCCAACGGCGAAAGCATTGCCAAGCTGCTGCGCTTTGCCTCGACCCACACCGACAGTTCAGCGCAAACCGTGGCGTTGCAGGATTACCTGGGGCGCATGGTGGAAGGCCAGGAAAAAATTTATTACATCACCGCCGACAGCTACGCGGCGGCCAAGAGCAGCCCGCATCTGGAACTGCTGCGCAAGAAAGGCATCGAAGTCCTGCTGCTTTCCGACCGCATCGATGAATGGATGATGAGCTACCTGACCGAATTCGAAGGCAAGGCGTTCCAATCGGTCAGCAAAACCGACGCCGCGCTCGACAAACTGGCCGACGAAGAGACCGCGGAGGACCAAAAGGACGCGGAAAAAGCGCTTGAGCCGTTTGTCGCGCGCGTCAAGGCCTTCCTGGGCGATCGCATCAAGGATGTGCGCCTCACGCACCGCCTGACCGATACCCCGGCGATCGTCACCACCGCCGCCGACGATATGACCACCCAAATGGCGAAGCTGTTTGCCGCCGCGGGTCAGGCCGCGCCCGAGATCAAATATATTTTTGAACTCAATCCGGATCACGCGCTGGTCAAACGCGCCGCCGATATCAATGAAGAAAGCCACTTCAACGAATGGATCGAACTGCTGCTCGATCAGGCGCTGCTGGCGGAACGCGGTACCCTGGACGATCCAAACCAGTTTATCCGCCGTATGAACCAACTGCTGAGCGCATAACGCCGCGCGGGAACATTTAGCGGCAATCCAAGGGCCAGGTTAACCTGGCCCTAATACTATGGAAAAACATGCTCCAACGCCGAATCTAAAGCAGACGTGTTCAAGGGCGAGCGTGCCGATGGGGTCGAATCGGGCGTGGTGTTTTCACCCGACCGAGCGCCCCACGGCGCGCTATGCCCGCCAACGCTAAATTGAAAGCAGACGTGTTCAAGGGAGAGTGTGCCGATGGGGTGGATTCTGAAAGCGCGGTAAAACAATCTCTCCCTGCGCCCGCTCCTTGAGGAAGCA
>NZ_DASWOM010000056.1:0-20052 GCF_036398755.1 Acerihabitans sp.
GGGTATTCACGGCGAATTGCATATTGCCTTCACCTATCACCGCCAGGCGATTAAATATGCCTGCGTTGACGAGGAATGGGTAACCCGGTCCGGCTTAGAGAGGTAAACATTATGATAACGGGCAACCTTAATACCCTGCCGCTGGCGACGCTGCCGCCGGCGCTGTCGGCCATCCTGGAGCGGCCCGAACTGGCGTTCGGTGCGCTGTGCGCCATGCCTGACGGCCTCTATCAGCCGGCGGGCGCGGCCTGGTTTGTGAATATCGGCACGTCGATGACCGAGCCACCGGAGCTGCGCCATACCGAATTCCACCGGGATTACCTGGATATCCAGGTGGTGCTGGCCGGCGAGGAAATCATCGGTTTCGACCTGGCCGACGCGCGCACGGCGGCGGCGGAAGAGCGCAAACCCGACCTGTATATTATCGCCAACCCGCGGTTGGCTAATCAGATCCGCCTGCGGCCGGGGGATTTTGTTACCTTCTACCCCGGTGAAGCCCATCAGGCGCTGTGCGCGGCGGGACAGCCGGCGGCGGTCAGAAAAGCGGTATTCAAAGTGCCGCGGCGATTACTGGACGATAGCGGCCGGGCGTAACGCCGGCGCACATCCCCCATCCGGCGTTTCGGGGTTACCCGCCCCAAGTAGCTTCCAATACCCTAAGCCAATTGCCATGACAGATTTTTTGCAATAGCGGCCGGTCATAGCCGTGACGGCGTAGGGCCGCCACCAGCACCGGCAGGCCGGCCACATCCTTGAGATCGCCGGGGATAGTGGTGCCGTCAAAATCCGAGCCGAAACCCACGCCGTCTTCCCCCAGCGCGTTCACCAGGTAATCCACATGCCGCACGATTTCATCCACCGTGGCGTCCGGCGCCTTTTTACCGTCCTGGCGCAGGAACATGGTACCGAAGTTGACCCCGACAAAACCGTTGCGCTCACGGATCGCCGCCAACTGGGCGTCGGTCAGGTTGCGCGACTGCGCGCACAGCGCATGGGCATTGGAATGGCTGGCGACCAGCGGCGCGTCTGAAATGCCGGCCGTTTGCCAGAATCCCTTTTCATCCATGTGCGAGAGATCGACCATGATGCGTTTGGCGTTGCAGGCGCGCACCAGCCGCAGGCCCGCGTCGGTGAGCCCTGGGCCGGTATCGGGTGAGGAAGGAAAACGAAACGGCACGCCGTGGCCGAAGATATTCGGCCGGCTCCACAGCGGTCCCAGGGTGCGCAAACCCGCCTGGTAGAGCACATCGAGCAGATGCAGATCGGGATCCAACGCTTCCGCCCCTTCGATATGCATCACCACCGCCAGCACGTCCCGCGCCATAGCGTCGCGGATTTCCGCCGCGCTGCGGCAGATTTTCATTCGCCCGCCCGAGGCCGCTTCGATGCGCAGCAACAGGGATAACATGGCAAAGGTCATTTCCCGCGCCGACTCCCTGTCAGGCGCTACGGGAATATTAGTGAAATCAAGCAGGTCTGGCGCGTTTTTTGCTCCATTAGATACCGAGGGCACCCAGGTGGCGAATAAGCCGCCCGCCAAGCCGCCCCGGCGGATGCGCGGTAAATCCATCTGCCCGGGCGCGGGGCCGCTCAGGAAGCTTGCCACCGCATTTTCGGGCTGCGAACGCCACAAACGGCACAGCACGTCGTTATGGCCGTCAAAGATTGGCATGATGTCCGGCATCTGCGGCGCGATTACAGGCATAAATTTTTATTCCGGTGGATTTTCAGGCGATTCGGCCGCCCCCCGCCCCATGATGACGCGGGCGCGCACCAGAGTGGTGCGGTGGGCGGGACAATCAGGCACTGATGTAAAGTGATAGCACAGTAGAGCCCCGCGCAGGAAGGAATGTCAAGGGGGAAATCGTAAAACAAATGTATAATAACATTATTTATCAATACATTAGGAGATGGCATGCTTACCAGAAGACATTTTATCGCCGGCGCCGGCGCGCTACCCTTCCTGTCCTATCTCAGCCTGGAGTCGGTGTTTGCCGCCACCCCCGCCTCTATCCTGGTGATGGCGATGCAGTTGGACAATATGACCAGCCTCGATCCCCATGAAAGCTTCGAGGGCACCGGCAACGAAATCTGCGGCAACCTGTATCAGCGCCTGGTGGCCCCCAACCCGGCCAAGGCCGATGAAATCATCGGCGAACTGGCAACCAGTTGGGACGTCGGCAACGACAGCAAAACCTTTACTTTCCATCTGGATCCGGCCGCCAAGTTTGCCGACGGCAGCCCGGTGACCGCCGAGGATGCCGCATTTTCCCTGCAGCGCGTGGTGATGCTGGATAAAAGCCCGGCGTTTATCATTAACCAATTTGGTTTTACCAAGGACAATGTCGGTGAACATATCAAGGCGGCCGATGCCCACACCCTGGTGATCAATACCGACCAGCCGGCGGCGGAAACCTTCCTGCTGTACTGCCTGTCGGCGCGGGTCGGCAGCATTGTGCAAAAATCCCTGGCCCTGGCCAACCAGCAGGGCAACGATTTGGGCAACGGCTGGATAAAACAGCACAGCGCCGGCTCCGGCCCTTTTACCCTGCGAGCCTGGAAAGCCAGCGAAAGCGTGATACTCGAGAGCAACCCCAACTCCCCGCTGGCCGGTAATATCAAACGCGTCATCCTGCGCCATATCATCGACCCCTCCTCCCAGTTGCTGATGCTGCAAAAGGGCGACGTGGACATTGCGCGCAACCTGACCACCGAGCAGTTGCGGCCTCTGTCGCAGGACGGCAATTTTCATCTGGTGCGCCAGCCGGTATCGCGCATCATGCATTTATCCTGTAATACCGCCCATGAGCACCTGGCCAAACCCCAGGTCTGGCAGGCGATCAAATGGGCGCTGGATTATGACGGCATCCAGAAAAACATCGTCCCGCTGACCCATGAAGTGCATCAAAGCTTCCTGCCCAAGGGCTTTCCGGCGGCGCTGAACGATAATCCGTTTCACCAGGATGTCGCCAAGGCCAAGGCGTTGATGGCCGACGCCGGCCTGGCCGGCGGTTTTGACATCACCCTCGATCATTACTCGCCGCAGCCGGGCCCGGATATCGCCCAGGCGATACAAACCCAGCTCGGCGCCATCGGCATCAGGGTGGAGCTTATCGCGGCGGAAAACCGCCAGGTGCTGACCAAGATGCGCGCCCGGCAGCAGCAACTGGCCCTGACGGTGTGGGGCGCGGATTATTTCGATCCTAATTCCAATACCGAAGCCTTCTGCGTCAATACCGACAACAGCGACGGCGCGCGCAACCGAACCCTGGCCTGGCGCTGCGCGTGGTCCAATCCGCGCTTTAACGCGCTGACCGTGCAGGCGCTGCACGAAACCGACGGCCAGAAACGTATCGCGCTTTATGAGCAGTTGCAGACCGAACACCGCGAAAACAGCCCGTTTACCGAGCTGCTGCAGGAGTCGATCACCGCCGCCTGCCGTAAAAATATCAGCGGGGTGCAGATAAGCGTGTTGCTCGACAGCCCGTACGAGAAGGTGCAAAAAACCTGATGCCGGCGTTAAAACGTATGCTGAACACCCTCGGCAGCCTGCTGCTCACGCTGTTCGGGCTGGCGCTGCTGACCTTTTTTATCGGCCGCGTGATGCCCACCGACCCGGTGTTGGCGGCGGTGGGGGATAACGCTCCGCAGGCGGTAGTGGAAAGGGTGCGGCAGGAAATGGGGCTGGACCGGCCGATCTGGTATCAGTTCGGCCATTATATTAACCAGTTGCTGCATGGCGATTTTGGCCGTTCGGTGCTGACGTCCAACCCGGTGCTGACCGACATCGCGCGCTTTTTCCCGGCGACGCTGGAGCTGGCGACCGCGGCGGTGATGGTCGCGGCGCTGCTCGGCATCCCGCTCGGCGTTTGGGCGGCGGTGCGACAGGGAAAATGGATCGATCAGGTGATCCGCGTGATCTGCCTGGCCGGTCATTCGCTGCCGGTGTTTGTGCTGGCGCTGCTGAGCCTGCTTATCTTTTACGCGGTGCTGGGTATTGCGCCCGGTCCGGGGCGGCAGGATATTATCTTCCAGGATATGGTGCCGCAGGTGACCGGGCTGCTGACCGTCGATTCCCTGCTGGCCGGCGATTACGACGCCTTTCGCGACGCGCTGGCGCATATGGTGCAGCCGGTATTGATCATGGCCTACTTCAGCATGGCCTACATTACCCGCATGACCCGTACCTTTATGCTGAACGCGCTCAGCGGTGAGTTCGTGATTACCGCGCGCGCCAAGGGCCTGTCGTCGGCCAGGGTTATCTGGCGCCACGCCTTTCCCACCGTGGCGGTGCAATTGATTACCGTGCTGGCGCTGACCTATGCCGGCCTGCTGGAAGGCGCGGTGATTACCGAAAACGTCTTCGCCTGGCCCGGCCTGGGGCAGTATCTCACCACCTCGTTGATGAACGCCGATATGAACCCGGTGATCGGCGCCACGCTTATCGTCGGTTGCGTCTATGTGGTGCTCAACCTGCTGGCTGATATTCTTTACCGACTTTGGGATCCCCGCGTAAAATGACGCTTTCCGCCGCACGAGCCTGGCTGCTCGACGAAACCCCCGCCACCCGCCGCCAAGCGGTGTGGAGCCGCCGCTACCGCATGTGGCTGGGATTGCGCGCCAATCCGATGGCGCTGACCGGGCTGCTGATCATTATGGTGGTCATGACGCTCTCCCTGGCCGCCCCGTGGCTGACGCCCTATGACGCCGGTTTTCAGGATTTGGCCAATCGCCTGGCGCGCCCCTCGGCCGACCACTGGCTGGGCACCGACGAGCTGGGACGCGATATCTATACCCGTATCCTGTTCGGCGGGCGCACCACGCTCGGCATGGTCTGCGCGGTGGTGGCGTTGATCGCCCCGCTCGGCCTGTTTATCGGCTGTATTGCCGGCTACGCCGGCGGCTGGCTGGATAAGGCGCTGATGCGGGTGACCGATATTTTCCTGGCGTTCCCGCGTCTGATCCTGGCGCTGGCGTTTGTCGCCGCGCTGAAACCCGGCATAGAAAGCGCGGTGCTGGCGATCGCGCTGACCGCCTGGCCGCCCTATGCACGGCTGGCGCGGGCGGAAACGATGCAGTTCCGTCACAGCGACTTTATCGCCGCCTGTCGCCTGACCGGCGCGACGCCGCTGCGCATTATTCTGCGCCATGTCATGCCGTTATGTATTCCCAGTCTTATCGTGCGCATCACCCTGGATATGAGCGCGATTATCATTACCGCCGCCAGCCTGGGATTTTTGGGCATGGGCGCGCAGCCGCCGTCGCCGGAATGGGGCACCATGATCGCCACCGCCCGGCGTTTCCTGTTCAGTGAATGGTGGGTACCGCTGATGCCGTGCGTGGCCATTTTCATCACCTCGCTGGCGTTTAATTTTCTCGGCGACGGTCTGCGCGACGTCCTCGACCCCAAGGAGCGCTAAATGCTGGTTGAAATAGAAAATTTACGCATCGCTTTTGCCCAGCGCGGCGACGCGGTCGAGGCGGTGCGCGGCGTCTCCTTTGCCATGGACAAGGAAAAGTTCGCCATTGTCGGTGAAAGCGGGTCGGGCAAATCGCTCACCGCGCGCAGCCTGATGCAGCTATTGCCCGGCAACGCGCGCTGCCAGGCCGATAAGCTGATGTTCGACGGCATCGACCTGCGCGGCGCCGACGAGAAAACCATGCGCAAAGTGCGCGGCAGGCGGGTAGGCTTTATTCTGCAGGATCCCAAGTATTCACTCAATCCGGTGATGACTATCGGCCAGCAGGTGGCCGAATCCTGGCGCGCCCATAAGGGCGGCGGCAGGCGGCAGGCCATGACGGCGGCCATCCGGCTGCTGGAGCAGGTGCAGATCCGCGACCCGGAGCGGGTGGCGAAACGTTATCCGCATGAGGTGTCGGGCGGCATGGGCCAGAGGGCGATGATTGCCATGATGCTGGCGCCCGACCCGGAACTGCTGATTGCCGACGAGCCGACCAGCGCGCTGGACGCGACGGTTCAGGCCGAAATCCTGCGGCTGATTGATACGCTGGTCTCGGATCGCGGCATGGGGCTTATCCTTATTAGCCATGATTTGCCGCTGGTGTCGCATTTTTGCCATCGGGTGGCGGTCATGTACGCCGGACGTATCGTCGAAACCCTGGCGGCCGGCGATTTGACGCGGGCGGTACATCCCTATACGCGCGGCCTGCTGGAATGCCTGCCGTCCCTGCGCCATCCCCGCGCGCGCCTGCCGGTAATGACGCGCGACGCCGCCTGGAACCAATAATGATTGTTTTGGATACGTTACGCATTGCCTTCGGGGATACAGAGGTGGTGAAAGGGGTTTCCTTTACCGTGGCCGACGGCGCCAGCTTTGGCATTGTCGGTGAAAGCGGATCGGGCAAATCCACCATATTGCGCGCGCTGGCCGGGCTGAACCCGCACTGGTCCGGCGGCATGAGTTTTGGCGGCGAGGCGCTGACGCCCCGGCGGGATCGCCGTTTCTTCCGCCAGGTGCAGATGGTGTTCCAGGATCCGTACGGCTCGCTGCATCCGCGCCAGACTGTTGATCGCATCCTGCACGAACCGCTGCTGGTGCACGCCTTCGACCGGGCCGAACAGCGCATCGCCCAGGCGCTGGCGGAGGTCGGCCTGCCGCCCGCGGTACGCTTTCGTTTCCCCCATCAGCTGTCCGGCGGCCAGCGCCAGCGGGTGGCTATCGCCCGCGCGCTGATTGCCGAGCCGGACGTGCTGCTGCTCGATGAGCCGACCTCGGCGCTGGATGTGTCGGTACAGGCGGAAATCCTTAACCTGCTGACCGATCTGCGCGCGCGCCGCCATCTGACTTTTATCATGGTCAGCCATAATCTGGCGGTGGTTACCCACCTGTGCCAGCAGATCGGCGTCATGCAAAACGGCGAGATGGTGGAACAGCTCAGCGCCGATGATTTGCGCGCCGGTCGTATCCGGCATCCGCATACCGCCGAACTCTTTACGTTAAGCATGAACCTGGAGGAGCCGCTATGAGCGGGCAAACAGCGCAGCCGGATTGGCACCGCGCCGGCGAGGCGGCGGCGGCCATCGCGGCGCAATGGGCGCGGCCGGGCGAACCGGGCGGCGCCATCGTACTGTTCGACAGCGAACGCATCCAATCGGTGGCCTGCGGCGGCCTGGCGGATCTGGCGCGCGCGGAGCCGTTCGGCCTCGACAGCGTGACGCACTTCGCCTCGGTGAGCAAACATCTGTTCGCCGCGCTGGTCACCGGCGATTCGGCAACGATGCCGTCCCTGGACGATGCGCTGGCACGCCATCTGCCTCATCTGCTTGGCGCGCAGCGGCGGGTGACGGTCGGCCAGGCCCTGGACATGACCTCGGGTTTGCCCGATGTGCGCGAGACGCTGTCGCTGCTGGGCATATCGGCCTTCCAGCCGGTCGGCGCGGCGCGGGCGCTGGAGTTTCTCGCCGGGCTCTCTACGCTCAACTACCCGGCCGGCAGCGAAATATCCTACACCAATAGCGGCTACCGCCTGGTGGAGGAAGCCCTGAAAATCCAGGGCATCGGCTTTAACGATCTCTTGCAGCGCCATATTAACCCGCCGCTGGATATTGCCCTGCGGGCGCCGGAAACCTGGTTTGATATCGTGCCCGGGCTGGCGCCCGGCTACTGGCGCGGCGCACAGGGCTGGCAACTGGCCGGCGCCGGGCTGCATCTCTCCGCCGCCGGCAGCGTCATGGGCAGCGCGCGCCATCTCACCGTCTGGCTACAGTCACTACTGGCTGATAGCGGCCCGGGCCGTGGCGTGCTGGACCGGCTGTGCGCCCCGCGTTTCCTGGCGGACGGCAGACAGACCGACTATGGCCTCGGCATCGCCCACAGCCGGGTCGGCGACCGGGATTGGGTGGGCCACGGCGGCTCCCATCTCGGCTACCGAAGCTATTTTTTGCTCGACCGCGCGGGCAAAACCGGCATGGCGATGCTGGCCAACCGCGACGACGCCGCCAGTTACCCCACCGCGCTGGCGGTGATGTCGGCGTTGTATGGGCAGCCCCTGCCCGCGCCGGGCCACGATCTGCGCCCCGGCCTGTACGCGGCGTTGACCGGCGGCGATTGGCTGGAAGTAAAAAGTGACGGCGTCACATGGATGAACGCGGACCAAACGCTGTATCCGAGCGGGGAACCGGGCGTGGCCCGTTCGCTGACCGCCCACCTGCCGATGCGCCTGTTTCAGGACGGCGCGGCGATCCGCGGCGAGATTGGGCACGTCCCGCGCGTATTGTACCCGGTTGCGTCCGACGACTGCCTGCAACGGGCGCAGGGCACCTGGCGTCATGGACCCTATCGCAGCGAGCTGGTGATTACGGGCGATCGGCTGGAGATGGGCATCGGACCGACGGCGGTCCAGGCGGCGCTGACGCCGCTGGGCGGCGGACGCCTGCTGGCAAGCGCCGGGGACGGCGCATGGAGCAAGAAATTTGTCCTGGTGTTTAGCGATATTGGTGTGCATGTGCAGGATCATCGCAGCCGGATATTGACGTTTCAACGACAATAGGGCCGGAATATCGGGCAGTCGCAGGTCAGCCCGTGGAACGCGGGCCTTCTCAGCGACGCGTTCCGCAGGCATCCGCCGTTGCCGTCGCCGGGATCTTGAACCGCGCTTCGCTCTCGCGGGCGATTTGCCCCAGCTTATGCCTGATCACCTGCTTGAGCCGCGCCACCGCCCTGGACTGGGCGTGGTCGCGGCGGCTTATCAGCATGACTTCAAACGGCAGCGGCTCGGCGATGGGCAAAATCTTCAGCTGATCGGCGTAGCGGCGGGCGGTGAACAAATCGACCACCCCCACGCCGCCGCCCGCCAGCACCATATCGGCAATCACCGAATAGGTCTTGATATACAGCGATCCCTCGGGCTTGAGCGCCTGCCGGCGCAGGGCCCGGTGCAGCACCTGCCCCAGGGGATCCTGGCTTTGCATCATCAGCAGGTTGTTTTCATACAGCCAGGTGAGGGAGACCGGGCCTTCGACCCGGCTGTCCCTGGGCAGCAGCGCCACCATGGACGATTGGAACAGCGGCTCGGCCAGCAGTTCGCCGGGCACCTGCTGGGCGAAGACCAGGGCAAAATCGAGCCTGTTTTCCAGGATATCCCGGCACAGCGTGCTGAAATGCTCCGTGACCAGCTCGACGTTGACCAGCGCCGACTGCTGGTGAAACACCACCATCGCCGGCGCCACCACCATCTGGCCGAACGCATGCGCCGCGCCAAGGCGCACCAACTGCCCTTCCCCTTTGCGCATCTGCTCGGTCAGGGCGCCAATTGATTGCAGTTGGCTATACAGCGCCTGCACCTCGGGCAGCAGGCGACATCCCTCGGCGGTGGTCACCATGCCCTGGGCGCGCCGCTCGAACAGGGCAAACCCCAATTGCTGTTCGGCATGGCCCAGCACCCGGCTGACATTGGGCTGCGACACGTTAAGCAGCCGGGCGGCGCCGCTGATAGTGCCGGCCTGCACTATCGCCTGAAAAACCTCGATATGACGTAAACGCATCAGGCCTATGCTCCATGTGGCGGAATCTCCGTTAACATGTGCAATTTTCAAGCCAGTTTGTGCAATTTTCACGCCAGTTTGTTGCGGATGGGGCATAAAGCGCCGGCGCAGGCCCGCCTATCCTCAATTCTGCGTGGTCGCCAAATAGGAAAACGCGCTCAGTAAACCAATGATATCGGCCACGGTCTGGCTGGAGTAACCGACCGTCACCGCATCCTGGCGCTCAACGCCCGGGATCAGGCAGAACAGATCGGCCAGCACCGGCCGCGCCGTCATCAGTTCCAGCCGGTACGGCGGCTGGATACGCGACGTACACTGGTTTCCCGCCCGGCCGACCGCCTGCGCCGCCTGTTCACGAATGGCGCTGCACGCGGCCGCGGGACTTAAGGATTCCGCCGCATTCTGGGAAATGGCCCGTTTCACGCACACATAGTCCGCGCCGGGATAATAACGCCCTACCCAGCCCTGCAACCGATCGTCGCCGCTGACCAGCCACAGCGGGCTGTGGTATTCGGCGCCGGCGGCGGCGTAGATATCGCACTCGCCCATGACTTCGCCGTTGATTTTTACCCGATAAAAGGCCCGGCCGTTAATGGTGTGCGCCAGCACGCCGAACTCGCCGGCGGCGCTGTGATAACCGATAAACAGCATGCCATCGAAACGCTGTTGCTCCAGCCCTTCGACCATCGACAGCCCACGCGGTTTTCCCTGCACCAGCCGCGCCCGGCCGTCGATATTGCCGGCCCGCAGGTTGGTCATCGCCGCGTGGCTGTCCGCCACCACCACCTCGGTGGCCCCGCCGGCGAACGCCCCGTCGATGGCCGCGTTCACCTCCTGCTCCATCAGGCCCCGCGCCAGTTGATACTCCGCCGTGCCCGGGCTGCACTGCTCCGGACGCATGACCCCGGCGATGCCTTCGATATCCGCTGAAATAAATACCTTCATTATCCTATCCTCAATCGGGTAAAGCCTGCGCCAGCCGATCCAGTACCTGGCTAAGTGACGGGCGAAAATGCCCGCGAAAACCGCTTACCGCGTCGGCGCTGAGCAGCGCGTCCAGCACCGCGTGCTCGGTGGCGTCCGCCACCGCGGCCAGCAGCGGCTCGAGCGCCGCGTCCGGCGGGGGTTCAGGCCGGTGCCGGGTGGAAAAGGCCACGGCGATATCGCCTGACCCATGGCCCCAATAGCTGCCCAGGCGTCCCAGGCCGGCCCCGGCCCGTTTGGCGATGCGCCCCAACTGCCGGGCATCGAGCGGCGCGTCGGTGGCCATGATGATAATGATGGAGCCGGCGTCGTCCTGCGGCGCCAGTTCCGGCAGCAGGGGTTCAACGGCCTCGCCGATCCGCACCCCATCCAGGGTCAGGGCGGCCAGCGCGCCAAAATTCGCCAGCACCAGCAGCCCCAGGGTGGCGTTCAGCGCCGGGATGGGGCGTGACGCGGTGCCGATGCCCCCTTTCAGGCCAAAACAGCTCATCCCGCGTCCCGCGCCGACGCTGCCGCGGGCAAACGCCGGACCGGCGCCCGCCAACGCCTCGAGCGCCACCTTCTCGGTCACCGCCAGCGCCTGGATATCATTGAGCCAACCGTCGTTACACTCCAGCACCAGCGGATTGACGGTGGGCAAGGCGCGGCCCAGCTCCGGATTACGGCCGATGGCGTCGCGCGCCAGCGCGGTAAACAGCGTCCCGACCGCCAGCGTATTGCCGAGCAGAATGGGGGTTTGCAGCTCGCCCAGTTCGGCTATCTGCACCAATCCGGCCGGCTTGGCGAAACCATTGAGCACCGCCGCGCCGCAGGGCAGCGGCCGGGCAAATAAATTGTCGCCCGGCGGAACAATCGCCGTCACGCCGGTTTGGACGGCGCCCCGTGCCAGCGTGCTGTGGCCCACGCGCACCCCGGGCACATCACTGAGGCTATTGCCCGGGCCGCAGGCGAAGCGCGGCGTCGCCAGCCGCCGTTCGGTCCGCCAGCGGCGCAGCAGCAGATGCATCTGGGCCTGTTGCCAGGAGTCCATGGTCGTTCCTCAGGTTTTCAGTTTCGGGTCCAGGGTATCGCGCAGCGCGTCGCCCAGCAGGTTAAACGCCAGCACCGTGACAAAAATCGCCAGCCCCGGGAATACGCTGACGTGCCATAAGCCGGCCATCATCATATTACGGCTCATCGCCAGGATATTCCCCCACTCCGGCACGTCCGGCTCCGGCCCCAAGCCGATAAAGCTCAGGCCGGCGGCGGTCAATATACTGGTGCCGATGCGCATGGTGAAATAGACAATCACGTTCGACAGCGTCCCCGGCAGGATATGGCGCAGCAGCACGATGCGGTCCGGCGCGCCGGCGCAGCGCACCGCCTCCACATAGGCGGTCTGTTTTAACGCCAGCGTGGAGGCGCGGACGATGCGGGCGAACACCGGCACGCTGAACACCGCAACGGCGATAATGACGTTATTCAATCCCGGGCCCAGGATTGCCACCACCGCTATGGCCAGCAGCATGCCGGGAAAGGCGAACAATACATCGGATCCCCGCATGATCAGCATATCCACCCAGCGACCGTAATAACCCGCCAGCAGCCCCAGCGCCACGCCCGCCATCATGCCCAGGGTGACCGACAATACGCCGATATACAGCGAGATGCGCGCGCCGTAGATAATCCGGCTCATGACATCGCGGCCAAGATCGTCGGTCCCCATCCAGTGGGCGGCGGAAGGCGGCGCGGACAGCGCCATCCAGTCCGGCGTCATCGGATCCCAGGGCGCCAGCCAGGGCGCGAAAACCGCCACCATGACCAGCAGCAGGATAATGCCGCCGGACACCAGCGCGACCGGATTGGCCAGGAACGTCTGGATAAAATCATGCCAGGGCGATCGGATGGCGCCGTTGGCCGCGCTTGAGGCGGCTGCCGGGTCGGAAGAGAGGTTCATGCGAGCTCCTAGCGTAAGCGAATCGCCGGATTGACCACGGCGTACAGCAGGTCCACCAACAGGTTAATCAGGATAAATTCAAATACAAACAACATCACCAGCGCCTGGATCACCGGCTGGTCCTGGGTCTTGATTGACTCAATCAGCAGCCAGCCGAGCCCCGGCCAGCTGAAAACGCTTTCGACGATAATCGACCCGCCGAGCAAAAAGCCAAACTGTAGCCCCAGCATGGTAATCACCGGGATCAGGGCGTTGCGCATCACGTGTTTCCAGGTGACCAGCCGGTTGCGCAGTCCCTTTGACCGGGCGGTGCGCACGTAATCCTCCTGGGCGACCTCCAGGAACGCGGAGCGGGTAAAGCGCGCCATCACCGCCGCCACCGAGGCGCCCAGGGTCAGCGCCGGCAGGATAATGTCGGCGGGCTTGTTGAACCCGCTGACGGAAAAAATCCCGAACGGCATGGCGACAAACTGGATCAACAGCAAACCCAGCCAGAACGTGGGCATGGAAATACCCCCGACCGCCATGCTCATCAGCGCCCAGTCCTGCCATTTGCCCCGCTTAAGCGCCGAAACCACGCCTATCAGCAATCCCAGCAGCACCGACCAGATAAAACCGGCCAGCGCCAGCCATAGCGTGGGCATAAAGGCGGCGGAAATCACCCGGCTTACCGGCTGCTGGGTGCGATAGGTGGTGCCCAGATCCCCTTTGAACGCGCCCGCCAGCCAGCGCAGGTATTGCTGGGGCAGCGGATCGTTGAGGCCCAGATGGGCACGGGCCACCGCCACCGCCTCCTGGGACGCGTCATCGCCGGCATAGATGCGCGCCGGATCGCCCGGCAGCAGCTTGATAAAACCAAAAACCAACAAGGAGATCGCCAATAGCACCGGAATCATTTCCAGCATACGTCGGGCAAAATAGGTCAGCATGGCGCCTCCACCGGCTTACTTGAATTCCGCCTGGTCAAAGACCAGCGAACCATCGGCCAGCATATAGACACCGGACAGATTTTTCTTTTTGCCCACAAGATTGTCCGGCGAACCGAGAAACGCGATCGGCGCATCCTGCCAGACCAGCCTCTGCGCTTCGGCGTAAGCGGTAGCGCGCCCGGCCGGATCGGCGGTTTTCAGGCCGGCCATGATGGCGGCATCCACGGCGGGGTTGCTGTAGTAAGAAACGTTATAGGCGGTCGGCACCCAGGACTCGGTGGCAAACAGCGGACGCAACGCCCAGTCGGCATCACCGGTGGAAGGCGACCAGCCGCCGTAATAGAGATCGAATTCGGCTTTTTTCGGATCGGTGACGCCCCATAACTTATCATTACGGGTGCCCGAGTCCATCGGCACCACCTTTACCAGGATCCCCACCGCGCCGAGCTGTTGTTTCAGGAACTGCGCGCTGCGCACCGCACTGGTCTTATTGGCGACCCACAGCTGCAGCGTCTGGCTCTGGTCATAGCCGGCCTCTTTCAGCAACGCCCTGGCTTTTTCGGGATTATAGGCATAATCCGGCACGGTCTGCTTCTGGTGGAACTGCACGTTCGGCGACATAGCGGAGTCCGCCGGGGTGCCCATGCCGGCAAAACCCACTTTCAGCCAGATATCGCGGTTGATGGCGTAATTGATCGCCTGGCGCACGCGGATATCCTGCAACGACTTATGCTGGGTATTGAGCGCCAGGTAATAAAGATAAATACCGGCGTCGCGCTGGATATCCAGCTTGGCGTCGCTTTTTACCGTCTCCACCAGATCGGACGGCAGCGGGTAGACCGCGTCCACCTCGCCGGCCTTGAGCTTAGCCACCTGGGTGGAGTCTTCCGGCGTGGGATAAAAGGTAATGCCGTCTACTTTCGGCCAGCCCGGACGCCAATAATGGTCATATTTCACTAGCTTGACATCTTTACCCTGCTGCCATTCGGCGAAGGTGAACGGCCCGGTGCCCACCGGATGCAGCCGCAACTGGGCCTCTTGCGGATACGCTTTAAGGGATTGCGGGCTGTGCATCACCGCCGAAGGATGGGCCAGCGTATTGATAAAGGCGCCGAACGGTTCGTTAAGCTCAAACTTAACCCGATCGGGCGCCAGCACGGTGACGGTTTTGATCACTTTGAACAGGCTGTTGCGCTTTAACCCCTGGGTTTGGTCCGCCAGCCGCCCGAGGTTGGCCTTTACCGCCTGCGCATCAAACGGCGTGCCGTCCTGGAAGGTCACGCCCTGGCGCAACGTCACCTCGAACTCGGTGGCGGTCGCGTTGCTGGTATAGGCGGTCGCCAGCTGCGGCACGATTTTCATCTGACTGTCAAACTGGAACAGCCGCTCAAAAATACCGCTCTGGATCGAGTAGCTCAGCGTATCGGTCGTGTCGTGCGGGTCCAGTCCGGTAATGTCGGCGTACATCGAAACATGCAGCTCCTGCGCCCCGGCGCCCAGGGCCAGCCCCATTGACAGCCCGAGGGCGAGGATCGATCGACAAAATAAAGGCTTCATGACATCTCTCCAGAAAGGTTGATTATAAAAACAGGCGCGATAACCCGTTGCATCGTTATTTATACCGCCGGGTTTATCCCGGCTGATCCGCATCTTCGGCCACCCAATGATGCGGGCCGGCCTGGCGATAGCGCGTTTTCGGCACCTTGACGCCGTTTTTTTTCAATGACGACGGCATTTCACTGTCATCCAGCCGGCGCTCGCCGCGCAGGGCGGGATCGGCTATCGGCACCGAGGACAACAAACGGCGGGTATACGGGTGCTGGGGGGAATTAAATACCGCCTGGCGCGGCCCAATCTCAACGATCCGCCCGAGGTACATCACGGCGACCCGATTGGCGATACGCTCGACCACCGCCATATCGTGCGAGATAAAAATCCACGCCACGCCGGTGTTGCGCTGCAGTTCCATCATCAGGTTGATCACCTGCGCCTGGATCGACACATCAAGCGCGGACACCGCCTCGTCGGCGATAATCACCCTGGGCTTCAGCGCCATGGCGCGGGCAATGGCGATACGTTGCCGTTGACCGCCGGAAAACTCATGGGGATAACGCGCGGCGTGTTCGGGCAGCAGTCCCACGCTTAACAACAGATCCCGCACCCGCGGAGTGGCCTCCCGCAGCGACCCGGCCAGGCCGTGCAGCAGCATCGGCTCGGCGATGGTGAACCCCACCGTAAGACGGGGGTTTAACGAGGCGTAGGGATCCTGGAAAACCATCTGCATCTCGCGGCGCAGATGCTGGAACGCACGTCTCGACAACAGGGTGATTTCCTCGCCCTGGAAATGGATGCTCTCCGACTCGCTGTCGGTCAGGCGTAGCAAGGCCCGACCGGTGGTGGATTTGCCGCAGCCGCTCTCCCCGACAATGGCCAGGGTTTCGCCCGGCCACAGGCTGAAATCGATCTGTTCAAGCGCATGGATCCGGTGGGTGAGTGTGGAAAAGATGCCGCTGCGCACCGGAAAGTAGACGCGCAAGCCGCGCACATCCAGCAGCGGCGGACCGCCATAGCGCGCGGTTTTATGGTCGCCGCCCTCGACCGGCTGATTGACCAGGGGAAAGGGCCTGGGCCACGCGTGTTCGCGCATGTCCCCCAGTTTCGGCACCGCCGCCAGCAGGGCGCGGGTATAGGGGTGTTGCGGCGCCGAAAAAATATCGCCCACCGGGCCTTGCTCCACCACTTCGCCCCGGTACATCACCACCACCCGGTCGGCGATTTCCGCCACCACGCCCATATCGTGGGTGATAAACAGCACCGCCATATCGCTTTGCCGCTGCAGGTCGCGCAGGATCTGTAAAATCCGCGCCTGCACCGTGACGTCCAGGGCCGTGGTCGGCTCATCGGCAATCAGCAGTTGCGGATCGCAGGCCAGCGCCTGGGCAATCATCACCCGCTGGCGCATGCCGCCGGACAGTGAGCTCGGGTAGCTGTCCATCACCCGATCCACATCGGCGATACGCACCTTGTGCAGCAATTCCCGCGCCTTCAGCCTGGCCGCCGCCGCATCGCACAGTCCGTGGTCCAGCAGCGCCTCGGTCAGTTGATCCGCCACCTTCAGCACCGGATTGAGCGACGACATCGGCTCCTGGAAAATCATCGCCATTTCGCGGCCGCGCAGCTTACGCCTGGCCTCGGCCTTTATACCGGCCAGGGCATGTCGGCGCCCGGCGCGATCGGTAAACACGATATCGCCGCGTTCAATGAACGCCGACGCCGGCAACAGCCCCATCACCGCCAGCGAGGTGACCGATTTACCCGAGCCACTCTCGCCGACGATCGCCACCACCTCGCCCTTGTTTACCGTAAAGGACACGCCGTTGAGCGCCTGCCGGCGGCCCGAGCGCCCGCCAAAACTCACGCTAAGATCCTTTACGGTCAGTACCGGACGCGTTTCAATTGCAGTCGCCATCAGCGAGTCAGTGCATGTGTTTTCCGTCATCGTCGCTCCGCGTTGCCCGATTACAGCCAGATGCGGCCGCGTCTATAGTCCAGATAGGGGGAACTGTCGGCCGCCGGAAAGGGTAAACGGACGAGCCAATGGTAACCCTACCGTGTCAATGCGCAGGGTGCGCATTAGCCGCGCTCATTGAGCAAGGTCGCTATGGCTTCAATGCCGAAGCGCACCGGATCGGTTGCCGGCACGCCGAACTGTGTGGCGACCTGCCGGCAGTATTCCCGAGCCTTCTCTTCGCTGACGTTACTGGTGTTAATGGCAAAGCCGGCCAGTTGCACATCCGCGCTCGTAACACGGGAAGCCTGTAGATTGGCCTGGACACAATCTTCCAGACTTACCAGCGGATGGTGCGGTAAATGGCGGGTATGTTGGCGGCCCAGCTCATGGCACATCACCAGCCAGTGTGGCTGCGCGCCATGCAGCAATCCCAGGCTGACGCCGGCATAGGAGGGATGATAGAGCGATCCCTGCCCTTCGATAATATCCCAATGATCCGGCTCGTTGGCTGGTGAAAGCGCTTCAGCCGCACCGGCGATAAAATCGGCGATCACGGCATCTATCGCGATACCCTCGCCGGCGACCAGAATCCCGGTCTGGCCGGTAGCTCGGAAATCCGTCTTCATGCCCCGTTTACGCATGGCGGCCTCGAGCGCCAGGGAAGTATACATTTTGCCCACGGAGCAGTCGGTTCCCACCGTCAGAACCCGTTTGCCGCTGCGCCACTTGCCGTTGCCCACCGGCAGCGCCGGACGCATATGGCGAATATCAAACAGTTCAACCTGGAACTCAGTGGCCAGGGCAGCCAGTTCAGGAATGTCCGTCAGACGCTGGTGCAGGCCGCTGGCCACATTCATTCCGGCCCTGATCGCACTGCGCACCCGGTCCAGCCAATGCTCCGGCAGAAATCCGCCCGCGTTAGCGGTACCCAGTACCAGCGTTTTGGCACCGCGGGCCACAGCGATGTCAATATCCAGGTCTTCCAGGCCGAGGGAAACCGTACAGTTGGGCAGGCGGTTTTGGCCCACGCACTGTTCAGGGCGCCAAACGTGAATGCCGCGTGCCGTTTTCGCCGCCAGCGGGTCGGTGACATCGCCAAGAAATAACAGATAAGGTTGTGGGATCGCCATGATGGTTCTCGTATTAGCGTGCAGGTTGCAGATGAACAATAAAGAGAAATATTTCATCAAATCGGCCGTGGGGGTAATGCTTGTTTGGCGCTAGGCTATAACCTGAGGTTATAGCCTAGCGTTGCGTCAGGTCTTGGGCGGTACAGCTATTGTTAATGAGTAGAACGTTACCTAGCTCGCCCTAAACCGCCCATTGCCGTTGAGGCTCAAGGCCGGCAACGGCGGTGAATTTGCCGGTAAATGCCCGAAAATCGGCCGGTTCAAAGCAAAATGACGGATTAAACGAACCGGTCATTTTCAATAACGTGTGGTGATAATTCAAGGTCGGGTCAATAATGACGGATTTATAATCCTTGGCGGCGAGAATTGGTACTTGAAATAAAAAAATGCAATTACGAACATAATCCTTAAATAAGCTGGTGATAATATTAATCGCGAAAATGTTAAAAAAAATCAAGCAATACATTATGATAGTTCCCATTATCCAGGAAGTTAGCGCGTTCATAGGGATGTCCTGGATAATTATTATTGCGAAGATGCCGGTTTAATACAGTCTGGTTTCATTACGCTTATTTTACATTTCGCAAGAATCGCGCGGGGCCGGGAAATGTTATTATTGAGAACGTTTATTCTTAACAACATTTCTTATGGAACCACATGAAGCCTTTTATATACCTCTTTTTGGTATTCACTCTTATTTTCCTGAACGCCTGTGATAATAACACCCAAAAACAAGCCGCTGAGCCCCCGGCAGAAGTCGGGGTCATCGTATTGAAAGCCTCTCCCGTTTCGCTTACCAGCGATTTAACCGGACGCACCACCGCCACCCTGAGCGCCGATGTCCGTCCCCAGGTGGGCGGAATTATCCAAAACCGGTTGTTCACGGAGGGGCAGGACGTTAAAGAGGGCCAGGTACTTTATCTCATCAATCCATCAAGTTACCAGGCAACCTACGACGAAGCGGCCGCGGCCTTGAAAAATGCACAAGCCATTGTCTCCTCCGCGAAATTAAAAGCGCAGCGCTATGCCATCCTGGCAAAAGAACAGGGTGTGTCCAAAGAAGAGTATGAGGATGCGCGCGCGACCTACGAACAGAACATTGCTTCGGTCGCCGAGAAAAAAGCCGCGCTCGAATCCGCCAAAATTAATTTGGCCTGGACCCGCGTTACCGCCCCGATCGGTGGGCGTATCGGGATTTCATCCGTCACGCCCGGCGCCCTGGTGACCTCGGAGCAGACCACCGCGCTGGCGACGATCCGTGCGCTGGATATGATGTATGTGGATATGACGCAATCCAGCAGCCAATTGCTCGCCTTGCGCAAACAGGCATTACAGCGAAATAAAGACAGCATTGATAATGTCACCCTGACGCTTGAGGATGGCAGCACTTATGAACATAAGGGCACGCTACAATTAGCCGAAGTCGCGGTGGATGAAGCCACCGGCTCGGTGACGCTGCGCGCGGTTTTTCCCAATCCGGAACATATCCTGTTACCGGGCATGTTTGTCAGGGCCAACGTCGTTAACGGCACGCTTAACGACGCCATTCTGGCACCCCAGCAGGGCATCACCCGCGACGCGGCGGGCAATGGCACCGCGTTTATCGTCAATAAAGACAATAAGGTTGAGCAGCGTTCGGTGACCACCTCGCGCGCGATTGGCGATCGCTGGCTGGTGACCGAGGGCCTGGTGCCCGGCGATAAATTGATTACCGAAGGCAGCAGTAAAGTCAAAGCGGGTGAGAGCGTAACAGCGGAAGTCATCCGCAATAAAACTGAGGGAGCATAATGATGTTTTCTCGTTTTTTTGTCAGGCGGCCGGTATTCGCCTGGGTTATCGCTATCCTTATCGTGCTGGCCGGCGTCATGGCCTTGCGCGAGATGGCCGTTGGGCAATATCCGGATGTCGCCCCGCCCACCGTTAAAATCAGCGCCACCTATACCGGCGCGTCGGCGGAAACGCTGGAAAACAGCGTGACCCAGGTGATTGAACAGGAATTGACCGGCCTGGACGGTTTGCTCTATTTCAGTTCAACCAGCAGCTCCGACGGAACGGTT
>NZ_DASWOM010000057.1:0-39388 GCF_036398755.1 Acerihabitans sp.
ACTTTGCCGGAGACCCTGGCATTTATCTTGTATAAACAGGCTGTTATCGTCGCCGGCGGCGATTATTATTTTAGCGCGGCGGTGATTAAAGCAAAAAAAGCCCCGCATAAGCGGGGCCTGTCGGCAACAAAGGCGCCATAAAGCAGGATTATTGCAGCAGTTTCAGCACGGTCTGCGGAACCTGGTTGGCCTGGGCCAGAACCGAGGTGCCGGCCTGTTGCAGGATCTGCGCCTTGCTCATATTGGAGACTTCAGTCGCATAGTCGGCATCCTGAATGCGCGATTGCGCTTCGCTCAGGTTGCTGGTGGTGCTGGCCAGGTTGTTGATAGTGGAGTCAAAACGGTTTTCCACCGCGCCCAGCTTGGAGCGCAGGGTATCAACGGTGGACAATGCGTCATCCAGGGTTTTCAACGGATCCGTAGTCGCGGCCTTCACTTCTTTGCTGGAATCATAGGTAGAGCCAGTAACATTGCCCTCTGCATCACTAGTCACTTGCGCCGCGTAATATTTTGTGGTGCCGGTGGTAGAAGTATCCTGAATAAAATAATGATTGTTTTTATCCTGTACCAGCGTGGTTTTCGTGGCATCCACTGCTGATGCGGCGTTGTTATCCGCATTTGTTGAGGTCAGTTTAGTGCCGGCGGCCACGGTCGCTGTTAATTTACCGTTGTCGTCGATAGCAACAGTGGCGGCATAATTACCAGTGGAGGTGTGTACGGAATAATTACCGTCCGTATCCGACACCAGCGCACCCGCAGCGATGGCGGTAGCATCAGGGTTGCCCGTGGTGACGACAGCGGCGGCCAAGGAGCTATATTTAGCAGCGCTGCCAGTGGTTACGGCGGTCAGGGTGCCGCTAGGCGCGGTGGCTGTTCCAGCTTCGGCATCATCTACCGTGGCTGTTAATTTACCCGTGCTGTCTACGGCTACTTTGGCGGCATAATATTTGTCATCGCTGCCCTTGACGAAATTATTGGTGCCGTCGGTCAGGATCGAGCCGGCTTCAATGGCAACTTTGTTAGTATTTGCGCCGCCATCCACGGCGGTGGCGGTAACCTTAACGGTACCAGTCGCAGGCACGGCGGTACCAGTGGTGATCGCTGTGCTGGTGGTGGCGCCGGTAGGGCCGTTAACGTTAAAGGTACCCAACTTCAGGGTACCAGAGTCGATTTTTTTCAGGTCTATATCGATGGTTTCACCATCGTTGGAACCGACCTGGATCGACAGGGTCTTATCAGAGCTCAACACCTTGACGCCATTGAAGTCGGTTTGTTTGGAGATACGGTCGACTTCCGACAGGCGCTGGGTCACTTCGTCCTGGATGGACTGCAGGTCGCTGGCGGAGTTGGTGCCGGTCTGCGACTGTACGGTCAGGGTACGGATGGCCTGCAGGTTGGTATTGATTTCGTCCAGCGCGCCTTCGGTGGTCTGCGCCAGGGAGATGCCGTCGTTGGCATTACGCGACGCCTGGGTCAGGCCGTTGATATTGGAGGTAAAGCGGTTGGAGATCGCCTGGCCGGCGGCGTCATCTTTAGCGCTGTTGATGCGCAGGCCTGATGACAGACGTTCGATAGCGGTACTCAGTTTTGACTGAGACTTGTTCAGGTTGTTCTGGGCCAGCAGGGAGATGCTGTTAGTATTGATAACTTGAGCCATGGTAATATTCCTTTGAAATCATGCATCAGGACTGAGTTAAAATAATTCGGCCATCAAAACGGGTAGGCGTTGATGACCGTCCCACAAGGTATCGGCGAGGAGCCGGTAACCTTTAATTAAAAATGCAACTTTCGCCCTGCCCGCCCCGCCGGTAATCCAATAGCCGGAATTAACCCCCTTATTTTCCATTCCATCCCCCATGACGCTGAAAAAATCCCGGTAAACTTATTGCCGTCGGTGCCGATAACCGCTTCGCCTACCGTGCAAATACCAGGAGAGCATCATGACCAGCATCAGTTCATTAGGCGTAGGATCCAACCTGGATCTGAGCACCCTACTGGATACGTTGACCACCGACGAAAACAAGCGGTTAACGCCGATAACCACCAAGCAGACCAACGTCAATGCCAAAGTAACGGCGTACAGCACGCTGCAAAGCGCGCTCGAAACCTTTAATACCGCCACCAAGGCGCTGTCCAATAAAACGCTCTACGGCGCCAAGGTGACCAGCACCACCGAGGGATTTACCTCGGTGGCGGGCGACACCGCGGTCAGCGGCAGCTTCAGCATCCAGGTCACCCAGCTGGCGACGGCGCAGTCGCTGGCCACCAAGCAAGTGTTTGCCGATACCAGCTCGCTTATCGGCGCCAGCAGCACTACCCGCAGCCTGAACATTACGGTGGGCGCCGGCAAGACCGTGGCCATACCCCTGACCGATGCCCAAACCACCCTGAGCGGAGTGCGCGACGCCATAAACAAGGCCAACGCCGGCGTCACCGCCAGTATCGTGCAATCCGGCGACAGCGGTTATCAACTGGTGGTGACGTCCAATACCACCGGCACCGCGTCCAACGTCACCATGGACGTGACCGGCGACAGCACCTTGAACGGTATCCTGGGCTACGACAGCAACGGCACCGATGCCGATAAGACCGCATCCGGCATGAACGCCGCCGTCACCGCCCAGAATGCCCAGTTAACCCTGAACGGCATCAAGGTTGATCGCAGCAGTAATACCATCACCGACGTGCCCCAGGGCGTGACCCTTACCCTGACGGCCGTCAATGCCAGCGCGCAAAACCTGATCGTGCGCCAGAGCGCCACCGATTCCACCAAAGCCGTCGAGGATTGGGTTTCGGCCTATAACACCCTGCAAAGCACCTTTGCCACCCTGACCAAATATACCCCCGTAACGGCGGGCACCGCGCCGGATGCCAGCAATGGCGTGCTGCTGAGCGACAGTGTGTTAACCTCGGTTAAAAGCCAGTTGGGCAGCATATTGGGCGCGGGCCAGAGCAGCGACGGCATCAAGGTATTGAGCCAAATCGGCATTACGCTCAATAAAGACGGCACCCTGGCTACCGATGAAGCCACATTGGTCAAAAACCTGGCGAATAATCCGTCGCAGGTGGCGGATTTTTTTGCCGGCGACGGCAAGACCACCGGACTGGCCACCCAGATGTCGTCCGTTATCACCTCTTTTACCGAGGATAGCGGCACCATCAGTGATACCAAGGACAGCCTGGCCGATGTGCTGACCGGCCTGAGCAAGCAGTACACCCAAGTGCAAAGCAGCATTACCAATAATATTGCCCGCTATAAAAAACAGTTTACCCAGCTGGACGTGCTGGTATCGTCCTTAAACAATACCGCCACTTATTTAACCCAGCAATTTGATGCCATCTCCAACACGTCCAGCAGCAGTTAATTGCCGTTGGCATCAACCCTATGGAAAGGAAGGAAAGTAAATATGTACGGTTCACAAGCATATGCCGTGGTGGGCTTGGAGAGCAGCGTAATGAGCGCCAGCCCGCATAAACTGATTACCCTGCTATTTGACGGGGCGCTCAGCTCCCTGGCGAAAGCGGATATATTTATAGCGCAGGGCAATATCGCCGCAAAAGGCAATGCCCTGACCAAAGCAATAGAAATCATTGATAACGGCCTGAAAACGGCACTGGACATGGAAAACGGCGGCGAGCTCAGCCATAACCTGGCCGGGCTGTATGAGTACTTTTGCCGGCAGCTTATCCAGGTAAACCTGCATAACGATCGCGGCCTGCTACAGGAAATACGCCTGCTGTTAACCGATATAGCCGACGCCTGGAAACATATTTCCCCCGGCGGCCCGCAACCCTAACGAGGAATGTTCTGATTATCAGATTCATGTTTCGTTTCTAATCATGGTTATCTCCACACGTCCTGGTGTGTGATAAAAATAGCTAGATAATGAGCATAATTAACCCAATTTATATGTCCGATACTTATTAGGATAGTCATGATGGATGCTTGCCCTTCCCTTTTAGCCCATTATCAGCAAATTCTTGCGTTAAGCGAAAATATGCTGTCGATGGCACGTCAGTCAGAATGGGATGCCTTGGTCTATATTGAAGAAAAATATGTTCAGGCCGTGGCAAAAATCGCCGAGCTCAATTCACGGCAGGAGAGTCCGCTTTCCGCCGTTATCCAGGATAACATTGCTCGGGTATTACAGCAGTTGCTGAAAAATGAACATGAAGTTAACCATTTGCTCCGATCACGTCTTGACCAGCTAAAAGAGTTAATCGGCCAGTCAAACCGTCAGCAGTCTATCAACTCGGCTTATCATAAATTTTCCGATCGGGCGTCTATGCTGCCGGGGGAGATAAAAAAATAGCCGCCGGCGACGGCGGCGGCGCGGGAATCGTCCTAAAAAAGGCGCGCAGGCCTACATGGGAGGCAAAATTGATATTTTCGCCTATATTTACAGGGTGAACAATCATAAAGGATGATAACAATGTTTGATAAAGCCAAAGATAAAGCGGAAGAATTTGCGGGTAAAGGCCAGGAAGAAGTGGGCCGCGCCACCGGCGACAGCGCGCTGCACCTGGAAGGCAAAATCCGTAAACGCGCCGCGCAGGCGTCTTACAGCGTCAACGACTGTATTGACCAGATTAAAGAAAAAACCGCCAGGGATCCGGTGCCAGCATTGCTTATCGCCAGCGGCGTGGGATTTTTACTGGCGAAGATTTTGGGCCACCGCCGTCACTAAATCCGCGTCATCCATCCCGACCGGCCGGCGCCGGGCGATGCCAGTGGTCACAGGCGATTGCCCGGTGTTGCGTTAAGCCCCTGATAGCAAAAGCAGCAAGAGCTATACCGATGGCGAAGTGGTATTATGAATACCTCACAATAGCCGCGGCGATTATTATGTCTATCTTTGATGCGCTTAAGGCGTTCGGCAGTACCTCAGTCAAAGTCACCTGCCCGGAATGCGGTTTCGCAACCCAGCAGCCCGCCCTGAAAGTACGTAAAAACATCACCCTGGTCTGCCCGAAATGCGGCCACTATTTCCTGCCCAAAGACAAATAGACGTTAACGTCCGCGAATCAGACGCCGCGCTACACCGACAGCAAGCCTATCGCCACGCCGAGAAAAAAACGCCGGGTTTCATCATTCTCGCTTTCCTGCTCGGCGGCCAGGTACGCCACGATAGCGTCCGGATTGATCCTGGCGCCGCGCCGATGCAACGCCAGACTGGCCTGGCCTATCAACAGACTTACCCTATCATGGGTCTGCCCCAACGCCTCTAGCGGTATCGTCATCGCCCCCTCCAATTCTCTTCCCCATTTTGCCGCTGATATATTGCAGAAAAATGACCGCGGCACGAAAAGCCGCGGCGGGACAGAGCGGAGGCGGCGCGGCTAGACCGACATATTCATGATGTCCTGGTAAGCCGCCACCATTTTGTTCCTGACCTGTACGCCGGTTTGCAGCGAGATGGAGGTTTTCTGCAAATCGACCATCACATCATTAAGTCCCAACGCCGAGTTGCCGGTGGCGAACGCTTCCGATTGGACACGGGCCTGGTTTTGCGTATCGCTGATTTTATCCAATGCCGCGCTGAGCATGCCGGCGAACCCGCCGCCGGACTGGGGCTGCTCGCTCACGGCGCCCGCCGCCCTGGCGGCCTGTTGCAGTTGCTGGACCGCTGATTCAATACCCTGAATGGCCATGACCTTTCCTCGGATTTTTATGCTGACGGCTACCTTAGCAGAACCCCCGCGGGCCTAAGGCGCTAAATAACGCTAAAACACACGGTTATTTCAGCCATCGATTGTGTTGCTAAAGGCAAATAATGGCACCCACATTTATATGATGTCCGCCGGCTACGCCCGTTAAGCACCGCAGGGAGAGTGTTTTGTTATCAGCGATTAAGCAACACCGTTCAACTCATGGCGGATCAATGCGATGAGTACGGCTAAAAACGGTGCTAGCGCACAGGGCAAAAATCCGTTCATGCCGATGCTGGACCGGCTGCGCAGCCATCCTAAAATAGCCGCGGCTATCGCCAGCGCCGCGATGATAGCGGTGGTGGTGGTATTGGCGTTATGGGCGAAAAGCCCTGATTATCGGGTGCTGTACAGTAATTTGGGCGATCGCGACGGCGGCGATATCGTCGCGCAGCTGACGCAGATGAATGTTCCCTACCGCTTTACCGAACAGGGCACGGCAATACTGGTGCCGGGCGAATCGGTACATGAAACCCGTCTGAAAATGGCCAGCCTCGGCCTGCCGAAAGGCGGTTCGGTGGGATTCGAGCTGCTGGATCAGGAAAAATTCGGTATCAGCCAGTTCAGCGAGCAGATCAATTACCAGCGGGCGCTGGAAGGCGAACTGGCGCGCACCATCGAAACCCTGGGACCGGTGCAGTCGGCCCGGGTGCATTTGGCGTTGCCCAAGCCGTCGCTGTTTGTGCGCGAACAGAAAAACCCCTCCGCCTCGGTGACCCTGAACCTGCAGCCCGGCCGCGCGCTGGATGACGGCCAGGTGAACGCCATCGTCTATATGATTTCCAGCAGCGTGGCCGGTTTGCCGCCGGCAAGCGTAACGGTACTGGACCAGCAGGGACATTTGCTGACCCAGGCCGACGCCAACGGCCGCGCGCTGAACGCCACCCAGCTTAAATTCAACAATGAGCTGGAAAACCGCTACCAGCGCCGCATCGAAACCATTCTGGCGCCGGTGGTGGGCAGCGCCAACGTGCATGCCCAGGTGACGGCGCAAATCGATTTCGATAGCCATGAGCAGACCGAAGAACAATACCAGCCCAACGGCCGTGACGATAACTCGGCCATTCGCTCCAAACAGGTCGCGCAAAGCGAGCAGTTGGGCGGTGCGCCGCTGGGCGGCGTGCCCGGCGCGTTGTCCAACCAGCCGGCCCCGGCCGCCGTCGCGCCGATTGACAAGCCGCCCGTGACCAATACCAACGGCCAGACCACGGCGCCCGGCGTTCGCGCCGGCGTCAACGGGCAAGCCGGCGCCCCGTCCCGCGCCGTCACGCCGTCGAATACCCGGCATGATGAAACCATCAACTATGAGCTGGATCATAAGGTGGTGCATGTAAAACGCAGTGAAGGCAACCTGCAGCGTTTATCGGTGGCGGTGGTGGTCAACTATTTGCCCGGCGAGGCCGGTAAGCCCGGTACGCCGCTTACGCCGGATCAGATCAAGCAGATTGAGGATTTAACCCGCGAGGCCATGGGCTTCTCCGCCGATCGCGGCGACAGCCTTAACGTGGTCAATGCGCCGTTTGTCACCACCGAAGACAACGGCGGCGCGTTGCCGTTCTGGCAGCAGGCGTCTTTCTTCGACCTCTTGATGACCGCCGGACGCTGGCTGCTGGTGCTGCTGGTGGCCTGGATCCTATGGCGCAAGCTGGTCAAACCGCTGCTGCGAGTCAGGCCCGAGGCGCCGGCGCAGGCGACGGGAACGGCGCCGGCGTCTGAGCCGGCCGCCGAAGATGTGGTGGTCAGGCTTAGCCGCGATCAGCAAGAAGATCAAAAACGGGCGCAGCAACGGGAAAATACCGAGGCCCGCAGCCAACGGATCCGCGATATGACGGATCAGGATCCCCGCATAGTGGCGTTAGTTATCCGCCAATGGATGAGCACCGAACAATGAGCCTGAGCGGAACTGAAAAAAGCGCCATTTTATTGATGACATTGGGCGAGGATCGCGCGGCGGAGGTCTTTAAGCACTTATCGGTCCGTGAGGTGCAGCAGTTGAGCAGCGCCATGGCCAATATGCACCAGACCTCGCAGCAGGAACTGCTGGAAGTGCTGAAAGAGTTCGAGATCGAATCCGAGCAATATGCCGCGCTCAGCCTCAACGCCGGCGATTTTTTACGTTCGGTGCTTATCAAGGCGTTGGGCGAGGAACGGGCCTCCAGCCTGCTGGAAGATATCCTCGAAACCCGCGAAACCACCACCGGCATGGAAACGCTGAACTTTATGGAGCCGCAGAACGCGGCGGATTTGATCCACGAAGAGCATCCGCAGATTATCGCCACCATCCTGGTCCATCTGCGGCGCTCGCAGGCCGCCGATATCCTGGCGCTGTTCGACGAAAAGCTGCGTAACGACGTCATGTTGCGTATCGCCACCTTCGGCGGCGTACAGCCGGCCGCGCTGGCGGAGCTGACCGAGGTGCTGAACGGCCTGCTCGACGGCCAGAACCTGAAACGCAGCAAAATGGGCGGCGTGCGCACCGCGGCCGAGATTATCAACCTGATGAAAACCCAGCAGGAAGAGTCGGTTATCGAGGCGGTGCGCGGCTACGATCACGAATTGGCGCAAAAGATCATCGACGAAATGTTCCTGTTCGAAAACCTGGTGGAAGTGGACGACCGCAGTATCCAGCGTTTGCTGCAGGAAGTGGAGTCCGAATCCCTGCTGATCGCCCTGAAAAATGCCCAGCCGCCGTTGCGCGAGAAGTTCCTGCGCAATATGCCGCAGCGTTCGGCCGAAATCCTGCGCGACGATTTGGCCACCCGCGGTCCGGTGCGGATGTCGCATGTGGAAAACGAACAAAAGGCGATTTTGCTGATTGTCCGCCGTTTGGCGGAAAGCGGCGAAATGGCTATCGGTGGCGGAGAGGATACCTATGTCTGATGCATTTAACCATTTACCCTGGCGCCCGTGGGCATTGACCGATCTGGCGAATCCGGTGCTGCCCGCCATGCTGCCGACCGGGGAGGATGCCCAGACGGATGACGCGCAGATACAGCAGGCGGCCATCAACGCCCTGCGCAACCAGGCCAGGCAGGATGCGCACCGCAGCGGTTATGCCGAAGGCGTTAAGCAAGGGCAGCAGGAAGGCTACCAGGCCGGGCTGCGCGCCGGGCAGGAAGAGGGACGGCTGCAAATACAGCGCGATCAGCAGCCGGCCGTCGCGCAATTGCAAATGCTGGTGAACGATTTCCAGCATACTCTGGACTCCCTTGACAGCGTGATGGCCGAGCGGCTGGCGCAGCTGGCGCTGACCGCCGCCCGGCAGGTATTGGGCCAGGAGCCGGCGCTTGGCGGCGATGCCATGCTAAGCCTTATCCAGCGGTTGATGCATCAGGAGCCGATGTTGAGCGGGAAACCGCAGCTGCGCGTGCATTCGACCCAGATCGCGCTGGTGGAACAGCATCTGGGCGCGACGCTGAAACTGCACGGCTGGCGCCTGATCCCCGACGATGAGCTGCATCCCGGCGGTTGCAAAGTCACCTCGCAGGAAGGCGATATCGACGCCAGTCTCGCCACCCGCTGGCACGAACTGTGCCGCCTGGCCGCGCCGGGAGAGGTGTAATGACCAACCGCCTGGTCCGTTGGCTGGATAGCCTTGACTCTTTTGAGCAGCGTTTGTCCGCTACGCCGCAGGTCAGGCACTATGGCAGGCTGACCCGCGCCACCGGTCTGATTATGGAAGCCACCGGTCTGCAACTGCCGCTGGGCGCGCCCTGCCTGATTGAGCGGCGGGGCGACGGCGGCAACATCGAGGAAATCGATTGTGAAGTGGTGGGATTTAACGGCGATAAGCTATTCCTGATGCCGCTTGAGGAAGTGGAAGGCATTGTGCCCGGCGCGCGCGTTTATGCCCGCAGGCGCGCCGACGGCCAGAATGGCAAACAGCTGCCGCTGGGCACCGCCCTGCTGGGCCGCGTGCTGGACGGGGGCGGCAAGCCGCTGGACGGACTGCCGCCCCCGGATACCGGCTATCGCGCATCGTTAAACACCGCGCCGGTCAATCCTCTGCAGCGCACGCCGATTTACGATGTGCTCGACGTCGGCGTGCGAACCATTAACGCCCTGCTCACCGTCGGCCGCGGCCAGCGCATGGGGCTGTTCGCCGGGTCCGGCGTGGGCAAGAGCGTACTGCTGGGCATGATGGCGCGTTATACCCAGGCCGATGTGATTGTGGTGGGGCTTATCGGCGAGCGCGGGCGCGAAGTGAAGGATTTTATCGACAATATCCTGGGCGCCGAAGGACTGGCGCGCTCGGTGGTGATCGCCGCCCCGGCGGACGTGTCGCCGCTGCTGCGTATGCAGGGCGCCTCGTACGCTACCCGTATCGCCGAGGATTTCCGCGACCGCGGCAGCCATGTCTTGCTTATCATGGATTCCCTGACCCGCTACGCCATGGCGCAGCGTGAAATCGCCCTGGCGGTCGGCGAACCGCCGGCCACCAAGGGCTATCCGCCGTCGGTATTCGCGCGTCTGCCCGCGCTGGTGGAGCGCGCCGGCAACGGCATCAGCGGCGGCGGCTCCATTACCGCGTTTTATACCGTGCTGACCGAGGGCGACGATCAGCAAGATCCCATCGCCGACGCCGCGCGCGCCATTCTTGACGGCCATATCGTGCTGTCGCGCCAATTGGCCGAGGCCGGACATTATCCGGCCATTGATATCGAGGCGTCCATTAGCCGCGCCATGAACGCCATCGTGCCCGTGGCGCAGGAAACGCTGGTGCGGCAGTTTAAGCAACTGCTGTCACGCTACCAGCGCAACCGGGATTTAATCAGCGTCGGCGCCTACGCCGCCGGCAGCGATCCGCAGCTCGATCGCGCCATCGCGCTTTACCCGGCCATTGAAGCGTTTTTACAACAGGACATGCATCAGCGCTGCGAATATCTGCCCGCCTGCGAACAATTGCAGGGAATATTCAGTGAAGCCGGTTAACGAGGATCAATGAAAAGTAACGCACCGCTGGACGTTTTGCGCGAACGGGCAAAAGAAGAGCTGGACCAGGCGGCCATCCGCCTCGGACAAGTTCGCCAATCCCATCAGCTGGCCCGCAGGCAGCTGGAGCAGCTTCAGGAATATGAACGGGAATACCGGCAAAAGCTCCAGCGCGGCATGACCGAGGGCATGGCTTCCGCCAGTTGGTATAACTACCAGCAGTTTATTATTACGCTTGAAACCGCCATCGAGCAGCATCGAACCCTGCTGGCGCAATGGAACCAGCGGCTGCAGCAGGCGATTCAGGCCTGGCAGGGCAAACATCAGCGCCTTAACGCATTGGTGACGTTACATACCCGCCACCAGCAGCTTCAGCTGGCGCGGGATAACCGCCAGGATCAAAAACGAATGGATGAGTTCGCCCAGCGGGCGAGCGCGAGGAAACACCTATGATAGTCGCAGCCAGAGACATGACGCCATTGCCGGGTCCGGACGGCGCCGGCAACAGTGCTAAACCGACCCGCGGCGCGGCGCTGGATTTCAGCGCCGTGCTGAGCGGCAAGGTGAACGATCGGCAGGCGTCGCCCAGCGCCGGGTCCGGTCGCGCCCGGACCGCACCGGCAACCGATGGCTCGCCCGCGACGGTAGTAAATGAACCGTCACGCCCGGATCTGTTGGCGCAAAAACTGGCCGCCCGGCTGAACGGCGGCGCGCGGAACGACGACGCAAACGAGACGCCGCCGGCCGCCGCCGATGCCCCCAGCGCCGGGGAAAGCGCGCCGGTAACCACGGCACAGCAGGCGGACCCGGCACTGGACAGCGACGCCGCCGCGGCCCTGATGGCCTTGCTGGCGTTAACCCGTCCGGCCGCCGCCGCGTCCGCGGCCAATGCCGCCGGCTCCGCGACCGACAGCGGTAGCGCCACCGGCGCGGGCGCCGCCGTTAACGGCACATTCATCAACGCCGACGGCAGCGCCATAAACGCCACCATCGCCGGCGGCCCCGCGATTAACGCCACGATCGGCGACGCCGCTAACGCCATGGTCAGCCAGGGCTCCGACAGCGCCGCTAATGCCGGCGCCGCAGCGCCGGCAGTGGTCCGGACCGGCGGCGACGCCGCAAATAACGCCGACGTCAATCCGACGACCGGCGGCGCGCGGGACGCCTTGACCGCCACGGCCAGCGGCGAGGCGGCGACGCTGGCGTCCGCGATCCCGGCCGCGGGCCTGTTACCCGCCAAAACCGCCGGCGCAGTGACCCCCGAGCTGAAAACCGCCCCCGCCACCGCGGCCACCAAGGGCAAGCCGGCGTCAACCGCCGCCGATGCGGGCTTAACCACCGCGGCCGCCGTGCCTGTTGACCCGGCCCTCGCCGCCGGGGCCGGGAGCGACCGGGACGGATCCGACCCGACCGCCGTCCTGATCCTGAAAAAAACCACCGGCATCATGTCCGAGACGTTCGCACCCACGCCGGGCGCGACGGCGCCGGTCACCCCCACGCTGAGCGCCGCCGACGCAGCCGTCACCGGCACGCCCACCCCGTCCTCCGCGCTTGTCAGCGCCCAGTTGGGCAGCGACGAATGGCGTCAGGCCATTGGCCAACAGGTGCTGATGCAGTTGCGCAACGGCCAGCAGAACGCCGAGCTGCGCCTGCATCCGGATAATCTCGGCGCCCTGCGGATAAGCCTGCAAATGGACGGCAATAACCAGGCGCAGATCCATATGGTTTCGGGTCACAGCCAGGTGCGCTCGGCGCTGGAAGACGCGCTGCCGCAGCTGCGCGCCTCACTGGCGGAAAGCGGCATCCAGCTTGGACAGAGCAGCGTCGGCAGCGACGCCACGCCCGGCGGGGGCGGCACCGGCCAGGATGCGGCCGGCAACGCCCGCGCGGCTTCGGGATTTTCCATTGACGCCGTCGCCGTTAACGCCGGCGGCGACCTGGCGCCCGCATCCGTGGATAGCGCCGAACGCGCCGCCGGAATAGATACCTTTGCCTGATATCGCAAACGGACAAGTTAAGGCAAATTATCCCGCCTATTCGCCCTATTGAATTACTCGGGAGACGGGATAATTGCCATCAATAACCGGCATTTTGCGCCTGTCGCAATGGAAAAATGCCGTCACGTTTACAGGAATACCTAATCGTTATGTCTCAAAATGTGCTTCCTTCGGCTCGGAAACAATCAAAATGGCTGGTGATCCTGGTGGTCATCGCCCTGGCAGCTGGCGGCGCGGCGGGTTACCTCTGGTGGCAGCATCGCCTGCCCGGCCAGACCGTGATGGCGACCTCGGCCCCCGCGGCGCCAATCCCGATATTTTTGCCGCTGGACACCTTCACCGTTAACCTGGTCAATCCGGCCAACGATCCCGACCGCGTACTCTATATCGGCCTGACGCTGCGCCTGCCGGACGAGCCCACCCGCCGGACATTGCTGGATTTCCTGCCGACGGTGCGCAGCCGTCTGCTGCTGCTGCTGACCCGCCAGGACGCGGAAGCGCTGGCAAGCGACAAGGGAAAACAACAGTTGGTGGAACAGATTAAACTGGTTTTGAACGAGCCATTGGCGGCGGGCCAGCCTCGGCCCGCCGTGGATGATGTCCTTTTCACCGCATTTATCCTGCGCTGATCATCATGGGCGATAGCATATTATCCCAGGCGGAAATCGATGCGTTGCTCAATGGCGACGACGTTGAGCAGCAGCCGGTCAGCGCGGGCATTGAAAACGACGTCAAACCCTACGATCCCAATACCCAGCGGCGGGTGGTGCGTGAACGGCTGCAGGCGCTGGAAATCATCAACGAGCGTTTTGCCCGCTCGTTTCGCATGGGCTTGTTTAATTTACTGCGGCGCAGCCCGGATATTACCGTCGGCGCCATCAAGATCCAGCCCTATCATGATTTTGCCCGCAACCTGCCGGTGCCGACCAACCTGAACCTGATCCACCTCAAGCCGCTGCGCGGCACCGCCCTGCTGGTGTTTTCGCCCAGCCTGGTGTTTATCGCGGTGGACAATCTGTTCGGCGGCGACGGCCGGTTTCCCATCAAGGTGGAGGGCCGGGAATTCACCCATACCGAGCAGCGGGTGATCCGCCGCATGCTGAAGCTGGCGCTGGAAGGCTATGAAGACGCCTGGAACGCCATCTATAAGCTGCACGTGGAATACGTGCGCGCCGAGATGCAGGTTAAGTTCACCAATATCACCACCTCGCCCAACGACATCGTGGTCACCACGCCGTTTCATGTGGAAATCGGCTCGATGGTGGGTGAATTCTATATTTGCATTCCGTTTTCCATGATTGAACCGTTACGGGAACTGCTGACCAATCCGCCGCTGGAATACTCCCGGGTGGAAGATCAGGGCTGGCGGGAAAACCTGGTCAAACAGGTTCAGCATACGCAACTGGAACTGGTGGCTAATTTTGCCGAGGTCTCGCTGCGGTTATCGGAAATACTCAAGCTGGCGCCCGGCGACGTGCTGCCCATCGAAAAGCCCGATTACCTGATTTCCCATGTGGACGGCGTGCCGGTGCTGACCAGTACCTACGGCACCCTGAACGGTCAGTATGCGCTCAGTGTAAAACAACTTATCAATCCCGTATTGAACTCCCTTAATGAGGAACAGCCCGATGAGTGACCCTAAGAAACCGTCCGGTGAAGAGACGCCGTCCGCCGACGATCTGTGGGCGGAGGCATTCGACGAGCAGCAGTCCGCCGGCAAGGAATCACCGGCGTCCACCGACGGTATTTTCCATCAGTTGACCGCCGAGGATAACGCCGGCCCGTTGCAGGATATCGATATGATCATGGATATCCCGGTTAAGCTGACCGTCGAACTGGGGCGGACCAAAATGACCATCAAGGAGCTGCTGCGGCTGTCGCAGGGCTCGGTGGTGGCGCTGGACGGACTGGCCGGCGAACCGCTGGATATTTTGATCAACGGCTACCTGATAGCCCAAGGCGAGGTGGTGGTGGTGGCGGATAAATACGGCGTGCGCATTACCGATATCATTACCCCTTCCGAACGCATGCGCAGGTTGAGCCGCTAAATGACCGCCGCGCAGCCCCTGGTCACCACGCAGCCTTCGCCTCCCGCCGGCCACGAATTCAACGGCGCCGGCGCCCTGACCCAGGTCGGCAGCGCCTTGGGCGCCATCCTGCTGGTTATTATCCTCGGCGCCTGGGTGGTACGTAAGCTGGGTCTGGCGCCGGGCGCAAAGCAATCGCAACGGCTGAAAATATTGGCCAGCTGTTCCCTGGGCACGCGGGAGCGCGTGGTGGTGGTGGACGTCGAGGGCACCTGGCTGGTGCTGGGCGTTACCGCGCAGCAGATTACACCGCTGCATAAGCTCCAGGCGCCGCCCGGCGCCCCGGATAGCGATATCGCGCCGCCGGATTTTCGCCGGCGCCTGCGCCAGATAATGCAAAGGACCGGAACCGCCCGATGATAAGGCTACCTGGTTGCCGCCGGCCCGGAATCGGCCGGCTTGTCGCCCTTGGGCTGGCGCTGCTTGCCTTCGCCCCGTGCGGCTGGGCGCAACTGCCCGGCATCATCAGCCAGCCGCTGGCGGGCGGCGGGCAGAACTGGTCGCTGCCGGTCCAGACGCTGGTATTCCTCACCTCGCTGACCTTTATTCCCGCCGCGCTGCTGATGATGACCTGTTTTACGCGCATCATTATCGTCCTGGGGCTGCTGCGCAGCGCCATCGGCACGCCGTCCGCGCCGCCCAACCAGGTATTGCTGGGGCTGGCGCTGTTCCTGACTTTTTTTATCATGGCGCCGGTATTCAATACCATCTACGACGACGCCTATCTGCCGCTAAGCGAAAACAAAATCACCATGCAGGCCGCGCTGGAAAAAGGGGCGCAGCCTTTGCGGGTCTTTATGCTGCGCCAGACGCGCGAAGCGGATCTGGCCCTGTTTGCCCGGCTGGCCAAAGCGCCGCCGCTTGACGGCCCGGAAGCGGTGCCCCTGCGCATCCTGCTGCCGGCCTATGTCACCAGCGAGCTGAAAACCGCCTTTCAAATCGGGTTCACCATTTTCATCCCCTTCCTGATTATCGATCTGGTGGTGGCCAGCGTGCTGATGGCGCTCGGCATGATGATGGTGCCCCCCGCCACCATCTCGCTGCCCTTTAAGCTGATGTTGTTTGTGCTGGTGGACGGCTGGCAACTGCTGTTGAGTTCGCTGGCGCAGAGTTTTTATACTTAACCCCTAAACAAGACAGGCAGCATATGACACCGGAATCGGTGATGGCCCTTGGCCACGAGGCAATTTTAGTGGCGCTGGCGCTGGCGGCGCCGATGCTGATGGCCGCCCTGATAAGCGGCCTTGTCATCAGCCTGCTGCAGGCCGCCACCCAGATCAATGAAATGACCTTATCATTTATACCCAAAATCCTGGCGGTGGTAGCCACCATCGTGATTGCCGGTCCCTGGATGCTTAACCTGATCCTGGACTATATGCGCACGCTGTTCGCCGGCCTGCCCGCGCTCGCCGGCTGACCATGCTGCAACTGGATACCACGCAGCTGGCGTTCTGGATCGGCCAGTATTTTTGGCCGCTGGTACGTATTCTGGCGCTTATCGGCACCGCGCCGCTGTTTAGCGAAAAAATCATTCCGGCGCGCATCAAGGTGGGACTGGGACTGATGGTGACCCTGATACTGGCGCCCGGTTTGCCGCCCATCAGCACGCCGCTGTTTTCCATATCGGGTTTCTGGCTGGCGATTGAACAGATCCTGATTGGCACCGCGCTGGGGCTGACCATGCAGTTTGCCTTCGCCGCCATACGCATGGCCGGCGAAGTGATCGGCCTGCAAATGGGCCTGTCCTTCGCCACGTTTTTCAACCCGGCCAGCGGCCTGAATATGCCGATACTGGCCCAACTGCTCAATCTGCTCGCCATGCTGGTGTTCACCAGCCTGAACGGCCACCTGTGGATGATTTCCCTGCTGGCGGACAGTTTCCATTCCCTGCCGGTCTCCGGCCTGCCGCTCAACGCCAATGCCTTTATGGCGCTGTGCCGCGCCGGCGGCATGATTTTCATCAATGGCCTGATGCTGGCCCTGCCGATGATCACGCTGCTGCTGACGCTGAATATCGCGCTTGGCCTGCTCAACCGCGTCTCGCCGCAGCTGACCGTGTTTGTGATCGGCTTTCCGCTGACCCTGACCATCGGCATCCTGACCTTTGGCCTGCTGCTGCCGCTGCTGGCGCCCTACAGTGAAAAACTGATGGGCGAAACCTTCGATTTGCTGGCGGATATCCTGGCGGAAATGCCCAAGGGATAAAAGGATAAAAAAAAGGTATGCCCTCCGTCGTTACCCGAAGGGCATACCAAGAGGGCGGGCACACATGATTACCCACCCAAGATTACCCCGCCAGAGCCACCGGACGGGTTTGCTGCCTGGTTATGAATTGGTCTGGAACAAAGACAGTTTCTGCATGGCGTTAAAGGTGGCGTAGGACGCCTGTAACGCCGTTTGCTGTTTACTGTAATCGGAAATGACCTGGTAGGGGTCCGCGCCGATCAAATCATTAAGCCGCGTGGTATAGATAGTGGCACGGTCGGTGCCGATACTGTCCAGCGTATCCAGTTCGTTCAACTTGCTGCCCGCCGCCGACTGCACCGACGATACGTTGTCCAGCGCGTTGCTCATGCCGCGCTGGGCCTTGGCCATATCGGCGTTATAGGTGGCGCGGGCGGCGTCGTCCGCGTCGTCCAGCGGCGTGTTCAGCGCCTTCAGCGCCAGATCGATGGTGTTGAATACATTGGTTTCGCTGGGGGCGTCGTCCGGTTCGACGGTATAACCGGCGGTCAGGCTGTCGAATACCGTCTTGCCGGTATCGCCGATGGTCATGGTGCGGCTGGAGTCGACATCCTGGCTTACCGCCGTGTCGCCGCCGACGTAGGTCACGGCGCCGGTGTCGGCATCCTGCTTGAACGGCGCGGCGCCGGTTTTATAGCCGGCGAACATATAGTTGCCGTTGGCGTCCTGGGTATTGGCCAGCGTCAGCAGTTGATCTTTATAAGATTGCAGTTTGGTGGCCAGCGACTGGCGGTCCGAATCTCCCAGCGTGCCGTCTCCCGCCTGAACCAGCAGTGACTGTATGCCCTGCACCGCGGTGGTCACCTGGGCCAGCACGGTGCTCTCCAGCGACAGGCTGGCTTCTGCCGTGCTGCGCGCCGCGGAATATTGCGCGCCCTGCGCCTGCATTTGGTTTACGCCCACTGCCTGCGAGGCGGCGATCGGGTCGTCGGAAGGCGAGTTCACCCGGTTGCCGGTGGCCAGTTGCACGCCGGTGGCCTGCCATTTGCTGTAGGCGTTGGTAATGCTGTTCAGATTCTGCTGATAAATCATGCTGGTACTAAGACGCATGGGGTTTATCCTTTCCGCTTAGACGTAAATAGGTGGCCAGGGGCCGTTTAATTGACCGCCGACAAGAGTGTATTGAACATGTCGCTGGCGGTATTGAGCACCTTGGCATTGGCCTGGTAATACTGTTGAAAACGCGTGAGGTCGATATATTCCTCGTCGAGGTTAACCCCCGAAATCGATTGTTGCCGGGCGGTCAGCTGATCGACAATATTGGACTGCGCGGTGCTGGTCACCTCGGCGTTGCTGGTTTTGGTGCCGATATTGCTGACCAGCGAAGCGTAAGCGGTGCTAAGCGTCGCCGTCCCGCCGACCACCTTGGTGGTTTGCAGCGCCAACAGCGCCTGCGCGTTGCGGTTGTCGCTGTCGCCGCCGGAGCTGTCGTCAAGACCGGCGGCAATCTTGGCCGGGTCGGTTATCGCCACCGACAGGCTGTTAATAACATTGTCGACGGTATTGATGGTGAATTTATCGCTGGCCGCGGCCCCGCTGCTGATGGAAACGTTCAGTCCGTCAAAACTCATGGTGGTATTGCCATCGGCGTCGGTGACGGGCGCGGGCTGGATATCGACGGCGGTGCCGTCGCTGGCGCGCGTAACCTGCCAGGCGCCGCCGGCATACTTCACATTGTAATCGGTGGCCTTGACCAGTTTGGTATCGCCATAGGTGACGGTCATCACCGCCGTGCCGCTGTTTTTGCTATTGGCGTTGACGGTCGGGTCGCTGTAGCTGAAAAATTCCTCGCCTGCGTCACCGTTAAGATCGACCCCGAGCTTGTGCGTCGCATTAAAGCTGCCGGCCAGTCCCAGGGCAATCTGGCCAAGACGGCTGCGGGCATCGTCCAATGCGCCGGAACGGAAGCTGAGCAAACCGCCGACGCTGCCGGTGGTCAGGCTGCTTTCGTCGATTTCGCCCGGGGTGCCGGTACCGCGGTCGTAGGCCAGCGCGCTGCGCGACGCATCGGCGCTCGACGCCACCACCTTGACCTGGTAGGCGCTGCTGCCCTGCACCAGCGTCAGTCCGTTGCCGAAGGTCAGGTTTACCGAATTATTATCCTGCACGCTGGCGGTTACCCCGACGATGCCATTAAGCTCGCTAACCAGCTGATCGCGCTGATCCAGCAGGGCATTGGAAGTATCGCCGCCGCCCTGGCGCACGATCTGATCGTTAAGGTTGGCGATTTGCTTGGCGTAAACGTTAATCTGATCGGCGCTGGAGGAGAGCTGCTGGTTTACCGCGTCGTCCATATTCTGCAAATAGGTGTTGGCGCTCTTGAACTGGTTGACCAGGCTTTGCGAGCTGCTGATAACCGTCTGGCGCGCCGCGCTGTCCTGCGCGTTGCTGCTCAGCGACTGGATGCTCTTGAAAAACGTACTGATCATGGTGGACAGGTCGCTGTCGGTGTTCGACAGCAAGGTATTGATTTGCGATATCTGGTCATAATAACTGCTGGAGGCGGCATAGGTTGACGACGCGGACCGCAGTTGGTTCACCACCAGGGAATCATAGGCGCGACTCACGCCGGTCACCGAAACGCCGTTGCCGGAGGTACCGCTGGCCAGCATTTCCGTGAGCTGGGCGGTCTGGCGGTTATAGCCGGGAACATACACATTGCTGATGTTGTTCGCCACCGCGTTCTGCGCGGCCTGTGCGGCCTGGATGCCGCTGGAGGCAATATTCACTAAGGTACTGGACATCGTTTTTCCTTATGCCGGGAGTCTGTGGCGCCCTGCTCACCTGCGACGGCGCGCTCCACCCTTTATACTTATATCGTCCACAACCGGTTAAACTTGAGCGCCGCGGCAAAAAAACCCTCCGCGCCCCGGTTGCCTAGAACAGCTCGCCGAGATCGTGGCTGTACGCCGTGGCCGCCCGCTGGGCGCCGTGTTTTAGCTGGGTGATAATCTGGATAAGCTTGGCGGCGTAAGCCGGATCGGTGGCGTAGCCGGCGCGCTGCAGCGCATAGGCCCCGGCCTCGGGCTGCACGGCGCTCACCACGTCGCGATAGCGTGGATTGTCCGTCAGCACATGGATATAGTCGCTTAAGGCGTCAAGGTAGGAGTCATAGACCCGGAACTTCTGCTGCACCTTGACCGCCAGGCCGTTCTGGTATTCGGTGGTGGTCACGGTGGTGGTCTTGCCCTGCCAGTCGTCGGACGCTTTGATGCCGAACAGGTTGAAACTGGTCTTGCCGTCGCCGGCGGGAATTTCCCGTTTGCCCCAGTCCGATTCCAGCGCCGCCTGCGCCATGATCAGATGATGGGGAATGCCGCTTTGCCGGCTGGCAATCATCGCCGGAATCGACAGGCGGTCGGTAAAACTCCCCCCGCCCGGCGTCTGGGCCGCGGTCTGCGGCGAGGCCTGCTGGCGATCGCGCCGCCATAGCTCGCCCATCAGGGCCGGCGTCATATATTGGGGGTTGACGGCGCCGGCGCCCGGCGGCGCGTCGCCACGGGTCAGCGAGGCGGCGGCGAGGACGTGATCGGCCGGCGACGGGGCCGTGGCTTCAGGCGCGCCATCCGCCGGCGCCCCGGCATTTTGCCCGCCAAGCTGTTTCACCATCATATCCGCCAGCCCCAAGCCTTTGGCCGTCAGCTGCTGGGACATCTGCTGGTCGTACAGGCTGGTGAACAGGTCGGTCTGGTCGCTGTCGAATATCCCGCCCTTGGGCAGCGCGGCGCGCATGCTTTTCAGCATCATCTGCACAAACAGTCCCTCCACCTGTTTTGCCACCGTCTTCAGCGCCTGCGGGGAAGACTGAGCCGCCTGGTTGTGCAGTTTTTGCAGTGATTTCACGTCATAGGCGGCGGACGAGAAATCGGCGGCATTGTCAAGCTGCATCAGATGATCTCCAGCGTGGCCTGCAGACAGCCGGCGCTGTGCATGGCCTGCAAAATCGACATCAGATCGTTGGGGGTGGCGCCCAGGGAATTCAGGGTGCGGATAACGTTGTTCAGGCTGGCGCTGGAATTGACCTGCTGAAGCGAACCGCCGCTTTGGTTTACCGAAATCTGCGTTTGATTGGTCACCACCGTCTGTCCGCCGCCAAACGGCGTATCCGGCTGGCTGACGCTTTGCTGGTTATTCACCACCACCGACAGGTTGCCCTGGGCCACCGCGCAATTGTCCAGCATGACGTTGCGATTCATCACCACCGATCCGGTGCGTGAATTGATAATCACCTTGGCATCCATTTCGCCCATGGCAATATTGATATCCTGGATTTGCGCCAGGAAACGGACCTGGCTGCTGTTATTGGCCGGCATTTGCAGCTCGATGGTGCGCGCATCCAGGGCGCGGGCGATGCCCAGGCCGTTTTGCCCGTTGATCGCGTCGCTGATGCGCTGCGCCAGGCTGAAATTCTCCTGCTTGAGCTGCAGCGTCAGGATACGGCTGGCGCCAAAGGTACTGGGCAGTTCGCGCTCGATGACCGCGCCGTTGTTGATGCGCCCGCCGGCCAACTGGTTGATTTGCACCCGGCTGCCGCCGGAAGAGGCGCCCGAACCGCCGACCAGCAAATTGCCCTGCGCCAGGGCGTAGACCTGGTTGTCCGACCCCTTCAGCGGGGTCATCAGCAGTGTGCCGCCGCGCAGGCTTTTGGCCGATCCCATGGACGAGACCACCACGTCGATATTCTGTCCGGCGCGCGCAAAGGCCGGGAAATTGGCGGTGACCATCACCGCGGCAACGTTTTTCAGCTGCATATTGGTGCCGCTCGGCACCGCGATGCCCATTTGCGACAGCATATTGGTCAGGCTTTGGGTGGTAAACGGCGTTTGGGTGGTCTGATCGCCGGTGCCGTCCAGCCCCACCACCAGCCCGTAGCCTATCAGCGGGTTGTCACGCACGCCCTGGATATCCACCAGATCGCGCAGGCGCTCCGCGCCGGCCGGCTGGAGACACATCGACAGCGCCAGCGCGCAGGCCAAACACCGCCCGGCGATGGCGGCGGTTAACCGTAAGGGTAAAGCTGAAATCCGCATGGTGCCGGCCGCCTGTTAAAAGGGTGAAATATTAAGGAAGAAGCGCTGCAGCCAACCCATTTCCTGCGCTTCATTGATATAACCTTTGCCGACATATTCGATGCGGGCATCCGCCACCTGGGTGGAGACCACCGCATTGTTGCCGTTTATGGTGCGCGGATTGACGATGCCGGAGAAACGGATATATTCGGCGCCCTGGTTTATGGCGATCTGCTTCTCGCCCACCACCTTCAGGTTGCCGTTGGCCAGCACCTGCTGCACGGTGACCGTAATGGTGCCGGTAAAGGTATTTTTGGCGGTGGCGCCACCCTTGCCGTCAAAATCATTGGTGCCGGAGGCGTCCAGGTCCGCCTTGCCGTTGCCGATGGCGCCGGTCAGCATGCTGGGCGTGGTGGCCAGGTTAAGCGTATTGGAAGACTTGCGCGCCGTATTGGCGGAGGAACTTTTACTGGCGCTGACGTTTTCCTGCAGCGTGATGGTCAGGATATCGCCGACGTTGCGCGGCCGCCGGTCCTCGAACAACGGCTGGTAACCGTAGTTCATCGGCTGCACCGCCTGGAAAATCGATCCGTTGGCGATCGGCATCGAAGCCGGGGCCGGCTGGGCGCTGGTTTCGCCTTCCACCAGGTTTTTATGCGGCATATAAGCGCAGCCCGGCATGATCAACAGGCCGAGCGCCGCCACAACGCCCGCCATGGGCAAGCCGCAAAACCCCTGCCGGATAGGGGGCAAGGTAGGGTTACTCTTTTTCACTTTCATATGACCTGTTGATTCCCGGCCGGTCAACCCGGTGCCGGGAAACGCGGTAAAATGTGACACCGTAACTTATATAAACCCTGTCAGCACGGGCTAAAAGTGACAGTGTAATGTATTGCTGCTATTAAGTTACAGCGTCACTTGGTATCCCCTCCGCCCTAGAGTTGCGTCAGCTTTTGCAGCATGGCGTCGGAGGCGGTAACGGCTTTGCTGTTGATTTCATAGGCGCGCTGGACCTGGATCATATTCACCAGTTCCTCCGCCACATTGACATTCGAGGTTTCCACATAGCCCTGGTTCAGCAGTCCCGCGCCGTTCTGTCCGGGGGTGGATTCATTGGGCGCGCCGGAACTGTCGGTTTCCTGGTATAGGTTTTCCCCCAGGCTCTCCAAACCGGCCTCGTTGATAAAGGTGCTGAGCGTCAGTTGCCCTATCTGGCTTGCGGCGGTTTGCCCCTGGATGGTCACGCTGACCACCCCGTCGCGGGATACCGTCATGTTCAGCGCATTTTCCGGCACGGTAATCGCCGGCTGTATCAGATAGCCGCTGGAGGTCACCAACTGGCCGTTCTGATTCTGCTGAAATGAACCGTCGCGGGTATAGGCGGTAGTGCCGTCCGGCATCTGCACCTGAAAGAAACCCTTGCCGTTGATCGCCACGTCTTTGGTATCGGCGGCCTGCAGATTGCCCTGGGTTTGCATGCGTTCGGTGGAGACCGGCCGCACCCCGGTGCCCAGTTGTAAACCGGAAGGCAGGGTGGTCTGTTCCGACGACTGCGCGCCCGGCTGGCGAACGGTCTGGTACAACAGATCCTCAAATACCGCGCGCTGGCGCTTGAAGCCGTTGGTGCTGACGTTCGCCAGGTTATTGGATATGACATCCATATTGGTCTGCTGCGCGTCCAGACCGGTCTTGGCAATCCATAATGAACGGATCATCCGTTTATACTCCCGAAAAATTAGCTAAGTGAAAGCAGCTGATTGGCATGCTCCGCGTTCTGATCGACGTCGGTAATCACCTTCATCTGCATTTCGAAACGCCGCGCGCTGCCGATCATGTCCACCAGGGTTTCCGCGGTGTTGACATTGCTGCCTTCGAGCACGCCGGGCATGACCTTGACGGTGTCGTCATTGGGCAGGCTAACGCCCACCGCCGCCGTGGCCGCGGCGGACAGATGGAACAGGCCGTCGTCGCCGCGCACCAGCTGGCTTTGGTCGGTGGGTTTTACCCGCTTGAGCTGTCCGACCGGGCCGCTGGTATTGGGCGCGTCGCCGTCGCCCAGCGCCGAAACGGTGCCGTCGGCCGCAAGGGTGATGGCCGATTGGGTCGGCACCGTCAGCGGGCCGTTTTGGCCAACGACCGGATACCCCTGGATCAGCAATTGGCCGGTGTTATCCATCTGGATATTGCCGTTACGGGTATAGGCCTCTGACCCGTCGGGCAATTGCACCGCCAGCCAGCCCTGATCCTGTACCGCCACATCCAGCGGACGGCCGGTGTTATCCAGCGGCCCCTGGGTCATCAGCGCGCCGGGGGTGGAGGCGACCACCAGCGTACGCGTCGGCAGGGTCTGGCCCTCGATGGGCACCGCCCGCATGGCGGACAATTGCGCGCGAAAACCCGGCGTCGAGGCGTTGGCCAGGTTGTTGGTAATGATCGCCTGCTGGTCAAGGGTCTGGCCGGCGGCGCCCATGGCGGTATAGATTGCGTGATCCATTGGCTTATTCCGTCAGAGCGATCAGCTCAAATTGACCAGCGTTTGCATGATGGTGTCCTGCGCCTTGATGGTCTGCGCATTCGATTGATAATCGCGCTGGGCGACGATCAGATTGACCAGTTCCTTGCTCAGGTCGACGTTGGAGCTTTCCAGCGCGTCGGGGGTCAGCGAACCGAAATTGCCGCTGCCCGCGGTGCCGACGATGGCTTGTCCCGACGCGGACGTGGCGGTCCAGACGTTGTTGCCGTCGGATTTCAGTCCCTGCGGATTGGCGAAGTTGGCCAGCACGATCTGCCCCAGCAACTGGTCCTGGCCGTTGGAGTAGGTGCCGGTGATGGTGCCGTCGTCATTGATGGCGTACTTGGTCAGGTCGCCGGCGTAATAGCCGTTCTGGCCCTGGCTGCTGACGCTGCTGGTGGTGGTGTACTGCTGCTGGGTGCCGGCGAAACTGATATTAAAGGCGCTGGCCGCGGAGCCGTTAATACTGCCCACGTTGACCGTGAAGTTATCGGTGCCGGTCAGTTGTCCGTTGGTATCGAATTTTACCGTGCCCAGGTTGGCCGGGGTTGCGGTGCTGTTGCTGCCGTCGACGCTGTGTACCTGCCAGGTGTTTTCCGCGGTCTTGACGAAATAAAAGCTCATATTGTGCGGATTGCCGAGACTGTCGTAGGTGGTCAGCGGTTGGGAAAAACTGTAGGTGGCCGAATCGTTGGGATCAAAATCGGCATCGGTGAGCACCGCTGATCCCGAGTTGAGCTTCAGCACCATGGTACCGGTGGAGGTGGCTTTCGCCGCCATGCCGGTGGTGGGGATGCTCAGGTTTACCGGGTTGGCGCCCTGCTGGATGGTCGGCGGCGTGCCGGTGGCGGCGTAGCCGGTCACGTTCAGGCCGCTGCTGTTGACCAGGTTGCGGTTGGGGTCCAGGGAAAAATCGCCGTTACGCGAATAATACACCGAGCCGCTGGCATCCGTCAGGCGGAAAAACCCGTTATTGGAGATGGCCACGTTCAGGTCGTTATCGGTGGTGTTCACCGTGCCGTCCTTGAAGTTTTGCGACACCGACGCCACCTTGACGCCCAGTCCCACCTGGGAGCTGGCGTAGACGTCGGCAAAGGACACGGAAGCCGATTTAAAGCCGCTGGTTTCAGAGTTGGCGATATTGTTGCCGATAACGTTTAAATTATTTGAGGCGGCATTCAACCCGCTGACCGCTTGTGAAAAACCCATGTAACTCTCCTGTGGTAAAAACACCCGACATGCCGTGATTGGCGGCGCCAGTGCCCTTTAGATGATTTGGCGAACCTTATCCAGCGTAATATTGCCGGCCAGGCCAAGGTTCAGCTCCGTGCCGCCGGTGGCATTGGTATTCACGCCATAGACCGCGGCGTATTGCAGCGGCGTGCTCACGACGTTTGCGCCGCTCGCCGAGGTTGCCGCCATGGTGAAGGTATAGGCGCCTTCCGCTACGGCGGTGCCGGCATCGTTGGTGCCGTCCCAGGAGAAGCTGTGCACACCGGCGGATTGCGCGCCGAGATCCACGGTGCGCACCACGGCGCCGGTCGAGTCCTTGATGGTCACGGTGGTGGTGGTGGACGCATTATCCAGCGACACCCCGAACGGCGTGGTGGAGCTATCGGCGCCGACCAGAATGCCGCTGCCGTCGATCATGACGCCGTGGCCCACCAGGGTGGACGCCTGCAGCGACTGGCTGGTCGTCAGCTGGCCGGAAATCGACCCAAGGGTGGTATTGAGGTTTTCAATGCCGCTGAGGGTGCTTATCTGCGCCAATTGGGTGGTCAACTGCGCGTTGTCCATCGGATTGGTCGGGTCCTGGTTTTGCAACTGCGCCACCAGCAGCTTGAGAAACTGATTCTGCAGGTCCGCGCTGCTGCTGCCGGTGGCGGTGGCGGCGGCATTGTTGGTGGTATTATTGGTGTTAACGGTGGTGCTCATGGCGTGCTCCGATTATTGACCCAGCGTCAGGGTTTTCTGCATCAGGATTTTGGCGGTGTTCAGCACTTCGATATTGGTCTGGTAGCTGCGCGAGGCCGCCATGCTGTTCACCATCTCATCGACCTCGTTGACATTGGGCATGCGCACGTATCCCTTTTCATCCGCCATCGGATTGCCCGGCTGATAGACCAGTTTGTCCGCCGCCGGCGATTCCACCACCCCGCTGACCTGTACGCCCCCTATTTCCTGTCCGGCGGGCGCCGCAACCTGGAACACCACTTCCTTGGCGCGGTAGGGTTGGCCGTCCGGTCCGGTGACGCTGTCGGCATTGGCCAGGTTGCTGGCGGCCACGTTCATCCGCTGGGATTGCGCGGTCAGCGCGGAGCCGGAAATAGCAAAAATCGACGTCATACCCATGGCTGATTACTCCTGTAGCACGGAAAGCATGTTTTTAATCTGCCCGCCCAGCACCGTCAGGTCGGTTTGGTATTGCAGGCTGTTTTCGGCGAACTGCGTTCTTTCGCGATCCATATCGACGGTATTGCCGTCCAGCGCCGGCTGGTCCGGCACGCGGTACAATAATTCCCTGGCGGCGGGTGCGGCGGTGGACGCCTCGATATGGCGCGCCGAGGTGGTGGTTAACGACAGTGAATTGCCGCTGGCGCGCCCCTGGGCGATCGCTTTGTTTAATTCGCCGGCGAAATCGATATCGCGCGCCTGGTAGCCGGGGGTATCGGCATTGGCGATATTGGCGGCAAGAATTTCCTGACGCTGCGCGCGCAGGTTAAGGGCCTCCTGCTGGAATTGCAGGGCAGCATCAAGTTTATCAATCATCATTATCCTAAAAAGGCCATACTGATTTATGGATGCCAGCTTAGACGCATCATTAGTCTGCCTATCGTTGGAATAAGCATGTATTGCAGCGCTAATTTACCCATTGGCGACAAAGGCGGACCGGTACACTTGTTTTCCGGGGTTACCGCGCAGGCCGGCGGATAACAAGGATCCCTCCATAACCAGGGGTATGGCGTGAGCGGACAAAACAGACAAATGCCGGACGGCGAACCCGGACGGGCGGCGGGCGGCCGACGGCCGACGGCGCGCCGCGTGGCCAATGGATGCCTGTACGGCATGGCGGGCGTTCTGCTGTTGTCCACCGGCGCCCGGGCGGCCGATCGCCTTACCGAGGGGCTGACCGAATTTGTGCTGCGGCAATATGCCTCGCCGCCGGTCGCCCTGACCGTCGTGGTAAAAACCCCGGCCGCGCGCAGGCCGGCCTGCGAGCAGCCGCAGTTTGCATTGCCGGCCAATAATCGCGCCCGCGGCAACATCAGTATCCAGGTGATATGCGGCAATCAGAAAAGCTATATCCAGGCCGAGGTGCAGGTCACCGATCGCTACCTGGTCACCGCCCGCGCCATCAGCGCCAACCAGACGCTGGCGCCGGGAGATGTGGCCTGGCAAACCGGGCGCGTGGACAATATGTCCGTCACGCCGCTTACCGATATGGCCTGGGTTTACGGTAGCCTAAGCGATAGGGCCGTGGGCGCCGGCCAGGTGTTGACCGCCGCCATGCTGCGTCGCCCCTGGCTGGTGAAAACCGGCCAGCCGGTGCAGGTCACGGCGCAGGGCGAGGGATTTTCGGTACAGGGCACCGGCAAGGCGATGGGCAACGCGGCGGTCAACGACCGCCTGCGGGTGCGGATGGACTCCGGTCAAATGGTGGTCGGCCTGGTTAACCCCGACGGCGGTATCCGCATCGAGCCTTGATGGCCGCGTGGATTAAAGATTAAAGCTTTGGTGGATTTGACCGATAATACCAGACAAGCCTACAGCGTCATTTACCTACTATTTAAGCGAGACTGTATGAGTATTGAAAGTACGCGCCCGATACCGCCTTTGTCCACCTTACAGGGTACTGACCAAGGTACTGTCCAGTCGTCGAAAGCCAAAACCGCCGCCCCCGCCGTGACGTCCGGCGAGGAGACGCAGGTCAACCTGAGCGATGCCCAGGCGCGGCTGCGTCTGGCCGGCAGCCAGGACATCAACGTCGCGAAAGTGGCAAGCCTGAAGCAGGCCATCCGCAACGGCGAATTAAAAATTGATACCGGCAAGATTGCCGATGCGCTGATTGCGCAAACGCGAACAATGCTGGAAGAATAAGCGACGGCCATGAACGAACTGGAACAGATCTGCGCCCGGATGCTGGGCATTTTACAGCAGTTGGAGCTGACCCTGGTGGAAGAGCAGCGTTTGCTGAGCGCCGGCCAGGTGAATACCGCGTTGCTGCACCGGGTGACGGAAAATAAAAACGAGCAGTTAACCACCCTGCAGCATGTGGACCATCACCGTCAGCAGCGGGCGCTGGCCTGCGACGCCGGCCTTCCCCCCTACGATCTTCATCCCGGCCTGCACCAGATCTGGCAGGCGATCATCCTGCTTACGGAAGATTTAAACCGCAATAACTACCGTAACGGCTTATTACTGGCCCAGCACCTCAAGCATAACGATCAGGTGTTAACGGTGCTGGAGGAATATCAAACCCAGCGCCGCATGTATGGTCCCGACGGCCAGGCACTGGGCGGCAACGCGCTCGGGCGCAAATTCAGCGTTTAAACTCCCCTTGGTAATTCACCAGCACCTGGAAGCGATTTAAAACCGGCGGCGGGCTTAGCGTTCCGCGCCCCGCCACCTGTATCACCAGCGTCACCGGATTGTCCGCCGGCTGGCCCGCGAAGGCATCGCTGCGCCCCGACAGCCCGTCAAGGTCAACACATTTCCCCGGCATACACAGCGAAAGCGAGGCATGCGAAGGCAGCGGCCGGCCGGTGTCTATCCGCCAGTTGACCGAAGTGACGCGCACCCCGGCCGGCAACGGCGCGAAGGGGCGCATCGGCGGGCTGCTTTTGGCGCTGCCGCGCTGCGTCAGCACCAGCATATGCCCAATGCCTTGCCAGCCGCCCTGATGGCCGGAGCTGACTGGCGCGGGCGCGACGCCGGCCGAGGCATCATCGCCCAGCGCGGATAACGGCGCCGCCAATGGCAATAGGGCCGCCAGCGTAGCGGTTAACAGGCGGCGCGCCATCCCGGGGCGAGGTCCGGCCGGCCGGCCGCGGCGGAAGATCACTGGCTGGCGCCCAGCATGCTGGTCATGCGGATTTGCCGCTGGTCGCTGACCTCGAGGTTCGAGAGCACCGCCAACTGCGGCAGGGTGCGGCGCAGGAAGCGCGCCAGCAGCGGCCGCAGGCTATGGTTGACCAGCAAGACCGGCGGCGCGTTCAGGTTTTCCTGCTGCCGCAATACCTCCCGGGCCTGGGCCAGTACCCGGTCGGCCATGCCCGGCTCCAGCCCGCCGCCGCTTTGCAGAGCCTGCAGCAAGACGCGTTCCAGCGCCAAATCCAGGCCGATCACCTGGATTTCACTGTCGCCCGGGAACCAACGCTGGGTGATGGCCCGCCCCAGCGCCACCCTTACCACCACCGTCAGTTCGGCCGGATCTTTTTGCACCGGGGCATGTTCGGCCAGGGTTTCGATAATGGTGCGCATATCACGGATCGGCACGCTTTCCGCCAGCAGGTTTTGCAACACTTTATGGAAAATCGTCAGCGACAGGGTGCCGGGAATAAAGTCTTCGGTCAGTTTCGGCATTTCCTGCGTCACCCGTTCCAGCAATTGCTGGGTCTCCTGGCGGCCCAGCAGTTCGCTGGAATGGATGCCGATCAGATGGTTAAGGTGGGTGGCCACCACGGTGCTGGCCTCCACCACGGTGTAGCCTTGTATCTGCGCCTGCTCCTTCAGGGCGCTGTCGATCCAGACCGCCGGCAGGCCGAATGCCGGATCGCGGGTCACATCGCCGGCCAGTTCTCCCGCCGCGCCGCCGGGATTAATCGCCATCCAGCGGCCGGGAAAAGCCTCGCCGCGCCCCATTTCCACGCCTTTGAGCAGGATGCGGTAGCTGGCCGGCTGCAGCTCGAGGTTATCGCGAATATGCACCACCGGCGGCAGATAACCGGTCTCCTGGGCGAATTTTTTGCGGATGCTGCGGATCCGGCCCAGCAGTTCGCCGTTTTGCTGAAAATCCACCATGGGGATCAGGCGATATCCCACCTCCATGCCCAGCGGGTCCTCCAGTTGCACATCGCTCCAGCTGGCCTCGCGGGCGAACGCGTTATCCTGCTGCGCCACGGGCGGCGCGCCGACCGCGGGCGCCACCATGCTTTTGCCGCGCAGCCACCAGGCCAGTCCCAGCAGCATGGCGGTAAAAAATAAGAACACCAGATTGGGCATGCCGGGCACCAGCCCCAGCAGCCCGAGCACGCCGGCGCTCAGCAGCATCACCCGCGGATTATTGAACAGCTGGCCCACCATTTGCTGGCCGACGTCTTCGCTGCTGCCCACGCGGGTGACGATAACGCCCGCGGCGGTGGAGATCACCAGCGCCGGGATCTGCGCCACCAGGCCGTCGCCGATGGTCAGCAGGGTATAGCTTTCCGCCGCGTTGCCCAGGCTCATGCCATGTTGGATCATCCCCACCAGCAGGCCGCCGATCACGTTTATCACCATGATCATCAGGCCGGCGATGGCGTCGCCGCGTACAAATTTACTGGCCCCGTCCATCGAGCCGTAGAAATCCGCTTCCTGGGTCACCTCGCTGCGCCGGGCCTTGGCCTCCTCCTCGCCGATAAGACCGGCGTTAAGATCGGCGTCGATGGCCATTTGTTTGCCGGGCATGCCGTCGAGCACGAAGCGCGCGCCCACCTCGGCAATGCGCCCCGCGCCCTTGGTGATCACCATAAAGTTGATCACCACCAGGATAATGAACACCACGATGCCGATGGCGAAATTACCGCCCACCAGGAAATGGCCGAACGCCTCGATCACCCGGCCCGCCGCCGCCGTGCCGGTATGGCCGTGCAGCAGGATGATACGCGTGGAGGCGATATTCAGGGACAGCCTGAGCAGCGTGGAAAACAGCAGGATGGTGGGAAATGCCGCGAATTCCAGGGTCTTGCGGGTGAACATCGCCACCAGCAGCACCATGATCGACAGGGCGATATTGAAGGTAAACAGCAGATCCAGCACCAGGGCCGGCAATGGCAGCACCATCATCGACAGGATCATCAGGATCAGTATCGGCCCGGCCAGGATCTGCCATTGGATGGTTTTGAAATTCGTGGGCAAACGTAATAATGCTACCAGATTGGCCATATCACTCTTTCTCGTGGGCAAAATCCAGTGCCGCCGGCACCGGTAGATGTTCGGGTTTTTTCGGAATCAGGCCGCCCTGGCTGCGCCAGCGCTTGAACTGGTAAACCCAGGCCAGCACCTCGGCCACCGCCGCGTACAGCGCCGCCGGTATAGCCTGGCCGATCTCGCTGTGCCGGTACAGCGCGCGGGCCAGCGGCGGCGCCTCCAGCAAGGGAACGTGATGCGTTTCCCCCAGCGCGCGAATGCGCATGGCAATCTCGCCGGCGCCTTTGGCCACCACCTTCGGCGCGCTCATTTTGCTGTCTTCGTAACGCAGCGCGACGGCGTAGTGGGTCGGGTTGGTAATGATAACGTCCGCGGACGGCACGTCACGCATCATGCGCCGGCGCGACATGGCGCGCTGCTGCTGGCGAATGCGGCTTTTAACGTGCGGGTCCCCTTCCTGATCCTTGAATTCGTCGCGGATTTCCTGGCGGGTCATGCGCAATTTCTTGATATGGCTCCACAACTGCCAAAATACGTCGAACGCCACGATGGGAATGAGGGAGATGATGATAAGTAGCGCGCAGGTGGCGATAAGCCCCAGCGCATCCCCCAGCGCCGCGATCGGCGACTCCAGCACCAGGTGCAGCATGCGCGGCCAGTTATGCCACAGGAACCAGCCGGTGACCCACCCCACCAGCAGGGCTTTCAAAATAGCCTTGAACAGTTCCGACAGGGACTGGGCGGACACCACCCGCTTCAGGCCCGGCAGCGGGTTGAGCTTGTTTAAATCAAATTTTATCGAGCCGGGATTGAACATCACCCCGCCCAGCAGCGACGGCGCCGCCAACGCCATCAGCACCAGTCCGGCGAAAACCGGCAACAGCGCCCAGACGGTTTGTGTGATAAGCGACTCCACCTGGAACAGGATTTGCCGATCGTCACTGATAATACCGTGGTCAAAGCGCAATCCCTGGGCCAGCATCGCCGCCAGTTGGCGCGCCAGCGGCTCGCCGCCCATCCACAGCACGGCCAGCCCGGTCAGCAGCATCAATACCGAGGTTAATTCACGCGATCGGGGGATCTGTCCCTCTTCACGGGCTTTTTCCAGCCGGTGGGCGGTGGGGGCCTCGTTTTTTTCCTGATCGCTGTCTTGCGCCATCATTCTTCCCGAATGCGTTTTGCCAGGGGCATTATTGTGCCTAGCATGACAAATCGCGCCCGGACCGATGGCGGGAACAGCGCGCTAAAGCGGGGTTTATTTGGCGCATAGGCATGGCCCGGACGGCGGTCCGGGCCATGGAGGAATACATTAAAAACCCAGGCTGTCGAGCAGGTCGTCCACCTGGCCCTGGTTGGCCACCACTCCGTCAACGCTGTGATCAAGCTGCGGGCCGTTAAGCAGGCCGCCGCTGGCGCGTTTGCCCGGGGAGGGTTCCGGCATGTTTTCCAGCAACACCATCAGCAGTTGTTTTTCTATTTCCTGGATCACATCCATCATGCGCTTGATGACCTGGCCGGTCAGATCCTGAAAGTCCTGGGCCATCATGATCTCCAGCAACTGCGCATGGGTAAAGGCGGTATGGCCGGGAACCTCGGTGAGGTATTGGCGGGTATCGGTCACCAGCTCGCGCGCGTCGCTAAGCTCAATCGGGCTGTCGAACCATTGGTCCCACCGGGTGGTCAGCCCCTTGGCCCCCCGCTCAAGGGCGGTTTGCCGGGGCTGAGCCGCCTCCACGCAGTTAAGCGCGCGTTCCGCCGCCTGGGCGGTCATCTGCACGACATAATCCAGCCGGTCGCGGGCGTCGGGGATCGCTTCGGCGGCCTGGGCGATAGCCTGGTCGAGGCCCAGTTCCTTCAGGCTGTCGCGCAGCATTCGCGTCAATTGTCCGATACGGGAAATAATGTCCGTGGCGGTGGCGTTAACATTCGGCATGGTCGGTGTGTTATTCATATCCCCTCCTGATTACATCCCCAGCTTTTCGAAGATCTTATTAAGCTTTTCTTCCAGCGTCGCCGCGGTAAACGGCTTGACCACATAACCACTGGCGCCCGCCTGGGCGGCGGCGATAATATTTTCTTTCTTGGCTTCAGCGGTAACCATCAGCACCGGCAGCTTGGCCATCTCCCCATCGGCGCGGATATTCTGCAGCAGGGCCAGCCCGTCCATATTCGGCATATTCCAATCGGAAATGACAAAATCAATCCTGCCGGCGCGCAGCTTGGTCAGGGCATCGACGCCATCCTCGGCCTCGTCCACATTGTTAAAGCCAAGTTCCTTTAGCAGGTTACGGACGATGCGACGCATGGTCGCAAAATCGTCCACCACCAGAAACCTGAGTTCTTTGTCCGCCATACCTACTCCTGTTATTTACATTTAACCCATTCGCGGGCCGCTAAATACGTAATGCCTGACCACTGCTGATTTGCGCCATCATCCGCTGGCTCATCTGGTGCAACGGCACGGTTTCATTGCTGGCGCCCAGGGCAATCGCCTCGCGCGGCATGCCGAACACCACGCAGCTGGCTTCGTCCTGCGCCAGGGTATAGGCGCCGGCGTTGCGCATCGCCAGCATGCCGGCGGCGCCGTCATTGCCCATGCCGGTCAGGATCACCCCGACGGCGTTGCGCCCGGCAAACTGCGCCACCGAATGAAACAGCACGTCCACCGACGGGCGATGGCGGTTAACCGGCGCGCCGTCATGCAGCCGGATCTGGTAATTGGCGCCGCTGCGGGCCAGTTCCATATGACGGGCGCCGGGGGCGATATAGGCATACCCCGGCAATATCCGCTCGCCGTCCTCGGCTTCCTTTACCGTTATCTGGCACAGCTTGTTCAACCGTTCGGCAAACGAACGGGTAAATCCCGGCGGCATATGCTGGGTAATCAGCAGCGCGGGGCTGTTGGCCGGCAAGGGTTCCAGCACGTGGCGAATCGCCTCCGTCCCGCCGGTGGACGCGCCGATGGCGATAAGCTTCTCGCTGCTTAGCAGCGGCACATGGATTATCGGCGCCGCATCGCTCGAGCGCCGCTGCGGCAGCTTGGCGCGGGCGGCGGTACGGATCTTCTCGGCTATGGCCTCGCTATAGGCCAGCATGCCGTCGCGCAGGCCGGTCTGGGGTTTGGTGACAAAATCAATCGCCCCCAGCTCCAGCGCCCGCAGGGTAATTTCCGAGCCGCGCCCGGTCAGGGACGATACCATCACCACCGGCATCGGCCGCAGGCGCATCAGTTTTTCCAGAAAGTCCAGTCCATCCATGCGCGGCATTTCCACATCCAGCGTCAGCACCTGCGGATTTAATTTTTTAATCAGATCGCGCGCCACCAGCGGGTCGGGCGCGGTGGCCACCACTTCCATATCGGGAAAACCATTAATGATTTCGGTCATCAGTTGGCGCATCAGGGCAGAGTCGTCCACGCAAAGCACTCTGATTTTTTTCATATTCTTTCCTTAGTAAGCTGGTAGACCGTTTGTCCGCGCAGCCTGAAATCCTGGCTAATCTGACTAAAATTTTCCGAGTGGCCGGCAAACAGCAGCCCGCCGGGCTTCAGCAGCGGCGCAAAACGGCGCAAAATGCGCTCCTGCGTCTCCTTATCAAAATAAATCATGACGTTGCGGCAAAATATCGCGTCAAACGGCCCGGGCACCGCCCACTCTGAAGACAGCAGGTTCAGATACTGGAACTTCACCATGGCGCTCAGTTCTGGCCTAACCCGCGCCAGCCCGTCATGGGGCCCGGTGCCGCGCAGGAAAAACCGTTGCCGCTGCACGGTGCTCAGCCCGCGCAATTCCTCATGGCGATACACGCCGGCGCGGGCCTTGTCCAATACCTGGGTATTGATATCGCTGCCGATAACCGATACCTGCGCCAGCGAACCGGTCAGGGTTTCCATTAGGGTCATGGCGATGGAGTAAGGCTCCTCGCCGGTGGAGGCCGCGGTGCTCCAGACGCTGTACGGTCCCGGCCGCTCCTTGGCGTGCCGCGCCAGCACCGGGAAATGATGCAGTTCGCGGAAAAATGCCGTCAGGTTGGTGGTCAGCGCGTTGATGAACACCTCCCACTCGGGACCGGCGGCATCGGCCTCCAGCAATGCCAGATAGCTGCCGAAGTCCGCCATATTCAGCGTACGCAGGCGCCTGACCAACCGGTTATACACCATCTCCCGTTTATGACTGGCCAGCACAAGACCGGCCCGCTGGTAAATCAATTGGCAGATGCGCTGGAAATGCGCATCGGATAAGGGCACCTGCTGTGCCCAGTTGGACCATCGTGCGGCAATTTCAGCCTGGTTCGGCATAGGGTTTCTCATTGCGCCGCGCTTGCGTTTGGCGTTAAGTTATTGGCCCGAGTTGCCGGGTGGTAATGTCTGATGCCGTTGATTCATCCTGGGGTTCCCGCAGCTCATGCTGCGTGAGCCTGAATACCCGCACTGCCTGAATCAATGATTCCGCCTGCGATTCCAGCGCATGGCCGGCGGCGGCCGATTGCTCCACCAGCGACGCGTTCTGCTGGGTGGCCGCGTCCATTTGATTGACGGCGGTGGCGACCTGTTCGATGCCCCGGCTTTGTTCATCCGACGCCGAGGCGATCTCGCCCATGATATCGGTCACGCGGGCCACCGAACGCACAATCTCATCCATGGTTTCCCCGGCGGAGGCCACCAGTTCCGATCCCTGCTGCACCCGGGTTGCCGACTCGTCGATAAGTCCCTTGATTTCCTTGGCCGCCTGCGCGCTACGCTGCGCCAGGCTGCGTACTTCGCCCGCCACCACCGCGAAACCGCGGCCCTGCTCGCCCGCGCGCGCGGCCTCCACCGCCGCGTTCAGCGCCAGGATATTGGTCTGGAAGGCAATACCGTCGATGACGCTGGTGATATCGCTGATTTTGCGCGAGCTTACGGCGATATCGGCCATGCGTTTAACCACGTTGCCGGTCAGGGTACCGCCTTTTTGCGCGGTGCTGGACGCCTGGCTTGCCAATTTGCTGGCCTGGCGGGCATTTTCGGCATTCTGCTTCACCGTGGACGTCAGCTGCTCCATGCTGCTGGCCGTTTCCTCAAGCGCCGCGGCCTGCTGCTCGGTGCGAGACGACAGGTCGTTATTGCCGCTGGCGATTTCCTGGATGCCGCTCAGCATGGCATCGGTTCCCTGGCGCACGGTCATCACCGTTTGCGCCAATTCATCGCGCATGGTTTCCAACTGATGAAACAGTTGGCTGATTTCGTTGCGTCCGTTGACCACGATAGGGTTGCCCAGATCGCCGCCGGCAATGGCGTTGAAATGGCCGCTCATCACCGCCAACGGCCTTAACAGCATGCGTTTAAGCCATACCAATGCCACCAGCGTCAGCAGCACGGTCATGGCGCTCATCAGCCCCAGCATCCAACCGGAGCGGCCATAAGCGGAGCGATTGGCCTCGCTGGCATCGCCTATCACCCCGGAAAGCAGGGTCATGTTGGCATTGTATTGCTGCTCGAACGCATCCTGAAACGACTGCGTCGGCTGGCTCATAAAGGCCTGGACATTCCCGTTGTCCAGCATCTCTATCGCCTCGTGCATCGCCTGGTCGAATTCCTTGAAGCTCTTCACGGTTTTGGCGCGCAGCGCCAGCTCCGCGTCGTTATCCGCCGGAAAGGCGTTGAATTCCTTAAACACCGCCTCCCCATGGGCCAGCCTTTTCTTGGCGTCTTCCATAATGGGCAGGATCTGTTCCAGCGGCGTATAAGACGCAAAACGCGTCGCCGCCCGGTTGAGGGAGTTCCGGGTTTGCAGCATCTCCGACCAGCTCATGCTCAGTGAATTACGTTTAAGGTTATCCGCCTCCACCTGGTGAAAATTCTCACTGCTGCGTCTGAAATTCTCAAACGAAAGTCCGCTGCTGACCAGCTGCATCAGGCCGAAGATCAAGACAATCATGATCAGACTGGTGGAAATCCGTATACGCGTTAACATCATTAACCTCATGCCGGTGTGTGGCTTATATAATGCGTAGTTTGAGTGGTCAGAAGGTTTCCCAATTTTCCTGCGACGCGCTGTCCAGAGCTTTTTTTACCGGCGCGGACGGCGGCGTTGGCGATCGCGCGGCGATGACCTCGTTTTCCGTCGCCACCGGCGCTGCCGACGTCTCGAGCCGGAATACCGACACGGCCTTGGTCAACAATCCGGCCTGCGCTTCCAACTGGGCGGCGGCCTGGGCGGACTGCTGCACCAGGGCGGCATTTTGCTGCGTGGTGCGGTCCATTTCCGCCACCGCCTCGCCGACCTGATCGATTCCGTGGCTTTGCTCATCGGATGCGGAAGAGATTTCGCCCATGATATCGGTGACGCGGGTTACCGCGTCGACAATCTCCGACATGGTTTCGCCCGCGCTTTCCACCAGCGCCGAGCCGACCTCGACACGATTGACCGAGTCGTCGATCAGTCCCTTGATTTCCTTGGCGGCCTGGGCGCTGCGCTGCGCCAGACTACGCACCTCGCCCGCCACCACCGCGAAACCGCGTCCCTGCTCTCCGGCACGCGCCGCTTCGACCGCCGCGTTCAGCGCCAGAATATTGGTCTGGAAAGCAATACCGTCGATCACCCCAGTAATATCGGCTATCTTCTGTGAACTACCGGCGATTTCATGCATGGTGGTGACCACGTTATCCACCACCTTGCCGCCCTTTTGCGCCGTTTCCGACGCGCTTAGCGCCAGTTGCCTGGCCTGACGGGCGTTTTCGGCGTTCTGTTTCACCGTCGCGGTCAACTGTTCCATACTGGCGGCGGTTTCTTCCAGCGCCGACGCCTGCTGCTCGGTGCGCGCGGACAAGTCGGTATTGCCGGCGGTGATTTCGCCGGCGCCGCTGTATATCGCCTCGGCGCTTTGCCGCACGCTATGCACGGTGCCGGTAAGGGAATGCTGCATGTCCCGCAGGCTCTCCGCCAGCATGCCCATTTCGTTGCGGCTGTTTAACGTCAGCGCCTGGGTGAGATCGCCTCCGGCAATACCGCGTATATGGCTAATCAGATAGCGCAGCGGATGCAGCAGGATACGGCGGATGCCGACCCACACCAGCAGGGAAATCAGGGCAAAGATGACCAGGACACCGCCCAGTACGGCAAGGGACTGATTGTAGGATTGCTGGTTCTTATCCACCGCGTCGTTGTACAGGCGGATATTCCCGGCCAGGTAACGGCTATAGGAGTCCTCGAAATTATTTTGCACCGTCTGGGTAGGCTGCGCGTAAAAGTCGACGATATTACCGTTGCTCAATTGGGTGTTCAGCTCAGTCAGCGCGGCGTGCAGGGCATCATAGCGCTGTTTCATCGCCTGGATATTGGCCTCGTCCTGCCCTTCCTCACGCGGCATCGCCATAAAATTGCCGAAGGTCTGCTCCGAACGCCTCAGGGTGCCCACCGCTTCGGATAATAATTCGCTCACCGTCGCGCCGCTGCCCATCTTATTTTCGTCCATCAGATAACGCACCGCCGCCCGGTTAAGGGTATTGCGGGTCTGAACCAGGGCAACCCAACTGGCGCTCAGTGAGGTCTGCTGCTTACGCAGGTTCTGATAAACGTCAAAATAATGCTGGTCTTGTTTCAGCGAGTGATAAAACACCCCCCCGGCGGATAGTTGTAATAAACAAAATATAATTAATACAAGAACTAAGCCGGTCACAACTCTTATTCGGTTAAACATGCCTGTTTTCCCACTACTACTGGTGCTAGTTGTATCGGCAGGCAAACGGCAAACTTTACGGCTATCGGCAAATTCAGCGTCCCGGCGTCCGGA
>NZ_DASWOM010000058.1:0-5534 GCF_036398755.1 Acerihabitans sp.
CCTGCTGGCCGCGATGCAGTATGCCGGCGGCGCGGCGGCGGCGGGCATTATCGTGATTGTGCTGACCCTTTATCCCGGCGCCCGGGGATATGCCTGCGCCTTCGGCCTGCTGGCGGCGCTTTGCCTGTGCGCCGCGGTGGCCGGGCTGATGGCGCAGGAGCCCGCGGCCGGCTAACGGTTGCGGCGGAATTACTCCGTAGCGCCGCAACTGCCTCTCCTTTGAGAGAGAGATCACAAACTAAGGCAAAACTCGCCTACAAATAGACATAATCATTCATTTTTGCGCAGGTCAGATGGTATATTTTTAATACTGAACACAAGTTCTGTATACAGAACTTGGTGGCGGTGGCGGAATAGAAGAGTAATGAAACAGGAATGAATATAGGGCAGCGATAATGCCATCCAATAAATGTTTATCATTGACCAACGAGGTTCTGACACATGAAAAACCCTGGAAATTTAGAACATCTCCCTACGCGCAAAAGATTCTTTATCGTTGCCCTGTTATTCATCTCGGTCGTGATTAACTATATGGACAGATCGAATATATCTATCGCAGCGCCGGGGATTATTAAAGAATTTGGCTTAACCAGCGCCCATATGGGCTGGATATTCGGCGCCTGGGGCTGGAGTTATGCTTTATTTCAGATACCGGGCGGCTGGCTGGCCGATCGCGTCACTCCCCGGCGCCTGCTGGCACTGCTGCTTTTCGCCTGGTCCCTGGCCACCATCGGCCTCGCTTTTGCCACCAATCTGGTATTTTTTATTATCTTGAGAATGCTTATCGGGATGCTTGAAGCTCCAAGCTATCCGATTAACAGCCGGGTCGTCACCACCTGGATTCCAGAAAAAGAACGGGCCAGGGCGATCGGCACCTATACTTCCGCCCAGTTTGTCGGTTTAGCTTTTCTTACGCCGGTCCTGAGCTGGCTGTTCTCGACGCTAGGGTGGCATTATGTTTTCCTGGTCAGTGGCGGCTTGGGCATTATCTGGGCACTGCTCTGGTATAAATTGTACAACGAACCCAACAAACTCAAAGGCGTCAATCAGGCGGAAGTTACCTATATCGCCCAGGGCGGGGGCATTCCGGACTTAAGTTCGCGCCATGACAATGTTGACGATTTAAAAGAAATAAAGAAATTCGACTGGCGCGATTTGAAATTTTTATTAACGTCGCCAAAATTGTGGGGGCTTTATTTGGGGCAGTTTGGCCTCGGCGGCACCACGATATTTTTCCTTACCTGGTTCCCCACCTATCTGGTGGAATACCGCCACATGGATTTCATTAAAGCCGGTTTTGCCGCATCAATACCTTTTCTATGCGGTTTCCTGGGGGTATTAAGCTCCGGCGTATTATCCGACTTCTTGTTAAAAAAAGGCTTCACATTAGGCTTCGCCCGCAAGTTGCCCATCATATCCGGCTTGTTATTGTCCACGACCATCATCGGCGCCAATTTCGTTAACAGCCCGGCGCTGGTAATCGTCTTTATGGCGATCGCTTTCTTTGCCACCGGTTTGGCCTCGATAGTCTGGACCCTGGTCTCCTCCATTGCCCCGGAACGGCTTATGGGCATGACCGGCGGGGTGTTTAATTTTATCGGCGCGTTGTCCGGCGTCATCGTACCCATAACCATCGGTTATCTGGTCGACGGCGGCGATTTTACCCCCGCACTGTATTTTGTTTGTTCGATGACGTTGCTGGGCGCTTTGTCTCTTATTCTTCTGGTCGGCAAGGTTGAGCGCTTGGCCGCGCCAACGCATGCAAAAAACCATCTCGAATCTAAAAAAGTCATCGACAGCCATTAAGGAGGCTATATGAAAATAACCAATATCAAACCCTATGCCGTCTGGGTTGGCGATCGAAACCAGTTAATTGTTAAAGTCGATACGGATGAAGGCCTTTACGGCTGGGGGGAATCTGGCCTATCAAGTCGGGAATTGGCGGTTAGCGGCGCCATCAGCCATTATGCCAATTTCCTCATCGGCCGCGATCCCATGCAAATCGGCGCTTTATGGCAGGAAATGTATCGCAGCCAGTATTTCGAAGGGGGCAGAGTATTAACCTCGGCCATGGCCGCTATCGATATCGCACTGCATGATATTAAAGGTAAAGCCTTAGGAGTGCCGATTTATCAATTGCTGGGCGGTAAACAGCGCGAGACCGTACCGACCTTCGGCTGCGTCAGAGCGGACGACCCCGAACAACTCATGGCTTATGCCCGCGATGCCGTGAACGCCGGCTGGGATTGCCTGCGCCTTGGCTGGAAAAATGATGCGGCATCCCCTTATGAACCCAGAAAGCATATCGCCACGGTGGCCGAGTGGATGATCAAGGCCCGTGAAGCCTTAGGTTCCGCCGTCATGCTGGGGGTGGATTATCATCATCGCCTTACGGTTCCTGAAGCTGCGTCTTTTTGCCAGCGTATGCCGCGGGGAACGCTGGATTTCCTGGAAGAACCCATTCGTGACGAAAGCCCCGAATCTTATAGCGCTTTAAGAAAACTGATTGATATCCCTTTTGCCATCGGGGAAGAATTTTCCTCAAAATGGCAATACCTGCCCTATATCGAGCGCGAGCTTACGCAATTCGCGCGGATAGATATCTGCAATATCGGCGGCTTTACCGAAGCGATGAAAGTCGCTGGCTGGTGTGAAGCGCATTATATAGACGTTATGCCACATAATCCGCTGGGCCCGGTCTGCACCGCGGCCACCGTCCATTTTTCGGTGGCTATCCCGAACCTTTCTTATGTCGAATGCTGGGAGACTCCTAATGAGGATATGGCGCGCCAGGAATCTTCCCTGTTTTCAAAACGTGCCCAACTGGTCGGCTCATCTTATCAACTCCCCGAGGGACCGGGCCTGGGAGTCGATATTGATGAACACGCGCTGGCGGAATGCGAACCCTTCCGCTTCTATGAAATGCCGCACCTCAAAAGGAACGACGGTTCCCATACAAATTGGTAACCCATACCGACGGGTAAATAACCAAGCGGACCGTAGGCCATAGACAGGTGCGGCAATAACGGTCTTCTTTATATCGCCAGGATATTGCGAGGATGTGATTAATGATTGGACGAAAAAAATTTAACGGCGTGTTTCCTCCCGTACCGACCATTTTTACCCCGCAGGGAAAATTGGATAAAATGGGCATGGCGACCCTGCTCGATCATCTTATTGATAGTTCGGTCGACGGGATATTGCTGTTGGGCAGCGGCGGCGAATTCTGCCATATGACCAAAGAGCAACGCTTTGATGTCGCGGAATTTTGCGTTGCGCACATCAACCACCGCGTACCGGTGCTGCTGGGCATCAGTAGCTGCGGTACGCAGGAAGTGATCGAGTTCGGCCTGCATGCCGATCGGCTCGAAGTGGATGGGGTGCTGGTGCTAAACCCTTATTACGTGACGTTAACCGATGAGTATATGTATCAGCACTTTAAAACGGTGGCGGAAAATATTGCCACGCCGGTATTACTGTATAATTTCCCGGCGCTCACCGGACAGGATATCAGCGTAGATTTGATGGTCAGGCTGGCGCATGATGTCCATAATATCATCGGCATAAAGGATACGGTGGACAATATTAGCCATATTCGGGAGATCGTTAATCAAGTCAGGCCGGTCAGACCCGATTACATTATTTTCGCGGGTTATGATGAATATATGATGGATACCCTGATTTTAGGCGGCAACGGCGGTATCCCGGCGACGGCGAATATTGCTCCGCAAATTACCTGCGGTTTATACCAAGCCTGGCGCGAGAAGGATTATGAGACGATGTTTAGCTTACAGCGCCGCCTGTCCGCATTTTCCACCATCTATGGTCTGGATTCGCCCTTTTTCGGCATAATTAAAAAAGCCATCCGGCTCAGCGGGGTGGATATTTCTACCGAGGTGCTGCTACCGGTAAAAATGCCGAATGATGAGCGGGTCGCTGAATTGACGTCGTTAATGCAGCGCGCGGGGATACTTTAAACATGGGGCACGCAACGCCGCAGGCATCGTGATGGCAGGGTGTCCGGCGCAATAAACTAGCGTAATAACTCCGTAAGGCGGCGGCTGGCGTCCATCATCAGTGATGCCAGCGTTTCCCGCTTTTCCTCCGGGATCTGGAATGCTACGCCCGATATGCTGAGCGCGGCCACAACCTGGCCCTGGGAATTAAATACCGGCACCGCAACGCATCTTACGCCCAAGGAATCTTCTTCGTTATCGTATCCCCATCCCCGGCGCCGTATCTCCGCCAGTTCCTTTTTCAGAATAGTGATATCGGTAATGGTCGTAGCGGTAAATTTCTGTAATATCTGGTCGCCGGGAAGCAATTCTTCTAATTCTGCATCGTTCAGCCAGGCAATAAGCACTTTCCCCAGTCCGGAACTATGCAGCGAAAGACGTTTACCTTCCCAACTGCGAATAACGATAGGCTGGGGACTATCCACTTTCAGCAAATAGATCGGCGCTACGCCTTCCAGCACGCCCATATGGCAGGTCAAACCGGTGAAATCGCGGATTTCTTTCAAAATCGGCAAGGCTATTTTTTTTATGTCATATTGTTCAGCGGCTTTATTGCCTAGCTCATACAGACGCAAGCCAAGATAATATTTATTTTTATCCTGGCGCAGCAGGCCGTGAGCCACCATGCTGGTTAATAATGAAGAGGTGCTGCTTTTGGCGAACCCGGAATACTGAAGTATCTGGGTAAATGTGGCGCCATCATTTTCAGAAAGATAATCAAAAACACACATGACTTTATCGAGAGCCGGTATGGAAGTCGGTAATTTTTTCATGGTTCATCAATGGGTTATTTTTTCCTATGCGTTACTATACACTACTGTACCCGGTTATTCCCATGAGAAAATAGGCCCTCACCTCCTGATGCCTGTTAACCATACCGGCATCACCCGCAGCCTGCAGCATAAAGGGGTGGCTACGCGCGGTTGCCATCCTGCGCCGCGATAGCGGTAGGGGCCAGTGGCAGGGTATGGCGCATTCCTGGCTGCTAAAGCGCCGGCCTAGCCGCGGGGCGGCAAGGCCGTGTTATCGGCGTCATTCAATTTAACGCCCTCGTGCAGGCGTTTATAATAGGAATGACCGGTATTAAGCGCGCCGATGGGATTATGGGCCAGTACCCGATCTTTCACGATAAGATAGGTTACCGGCGCGTCGGAGTGTTTCATAAACAGCGAGTCGTGGCCGACGCACAGCCCGCTGATAACATTCAAATCCGTCTTTTCTTGATTACATAAATTGGCCTGCATAACGGGGTTACACATGGCCTCGAAGCCGCCCGGCCTGATTTTATCCCGCTCGGCAATGCCGACGCTGCATTTATCCTGGGAACCGACCTTGCACAGTACGCCGAATACGGCTAAATCATTTGCCCGCAAAATGCCGGCAAAAATCCTGTTCTCTTGAATCAGTCCCGCGCATGAGGCGATGCCGATTTTTTTGGCGCCTATTTTCTTGGCGAAAACCACGATTTCTTCCACCCGGGTTAATTGGCCGTAATACTGGCCTTCCACTTGGGCGGAC